>JAJRVH010000248.1 GCA_021545625.1 Zetaproteobacteria bacterium | reverse complement strand
TCTTCGCAGCTGTCGAAATTCATGGACCAGACCAACCCGCTGTCCGAAGTGACGCACAAGCGCCGCCTGTCGGCCCTGGGCCCCGGTGGCCTGTCGCGCGAGCGCGCCGGCTTCGAGGTGCGCGACGTGCATCCGACGCATTACGGTCGTCTGTGCCCGATCGAAACGCCGGAAGGTCCGAATATCGGCCTGATCAACTCGCTGGCCACCTATGCCAAGGTCAACGATTTCGGCTTTATCGAAACGCCGTACCGCAAGGTGGTTGACGGCAAGGTAACCGACGAGGTCGTGTATCTGTCGGCCATCGACGAAGCCGGGCCGATTATCGCCCAGGCCAACGCCAGGGTGGACGAAAAGGGCAATTTCCTCGCCGATCTGGTGCAGTGCCGCCAGGACGGTGAGTTCATCATGGCCGAGCCGAAGGACATCAACTACATGGACGTCTCGCCGTCGCAGGTGGTCTCGGTTTGTTCCGGCCTGATTCCGTTCCTCGAGCACGATGACGCGAACCGCGCGCTGATGGGCTCGAACATGATGCGTCAGGCCGTGCCGCTGCTGCGCACCGAGAAGCCGCTGGTCGGCACCGGCATGGAGGCGCCGGTGGCGCGCGACTCGGGCGTGTCGATGATCGCCCGCCGAGGCGGTGTCGTCGAGCGCGTCGACGGCGGCCGCATCGTCGTCAAGGTGAATGATGACGAGCAGGTCGAGGGCGAGCCGGGCGTCGATATCTACCGCCTGTTCAAGTATCGCCGCTCCAACCAGAACACCTGCTTCAACCAGCGTCCGCTGGTCAAGGTCGGCGAGGTTGTCCGCAAGGGCGACATCATCGCCGATGGTCCGTCAACCGATATGGGCGAGCTGGCGCTGGGCCGCAATGCGCTGGTCGCGTTCATGCCGTGGCGCGGCTACAACTTCGAGGACGCCATTGTCATTTCCGAGAAGCTGGTCAAGGACGACGTCTACACCTCGATCCATATCGAGGAGTTCGAGGCCGTGGCCCGCGACACGAAGCTGGGCGAGGAAGAGATCACCCGCGATATCCCGAACGTCGGCGAGGAAGCGCTGCGTCATCTGGACGACTCGGGCATCGCCTACATCGGTGCCGAGGTCAAGCAGGGCGATATCCTGGTCGGTAAGATCACGCCGAAGGGCGAGACCCAGCTGTCGCCGGAAGAGAAGCTGCTGCGCGCCATCTTCGGCGAGAAGGCATCCGATGTGCGCGACACCAGTCTGCGCGTCAAGCCGGGCGAGGAAGGCGTGGTTGTCGGCGTGCAGGTGTTCACCCGCCGCGGCGACGAGAAGGACGAGCGCGCCAAGGCGATCGAGGAAGCCGATATCGAGAAGCTGTACGCGGACAAGGAAGAAGAGCGCCGCATTCTCGAGGGCAATGCCGTTAGCCGTCTGCAGGCCCTGCTGGTCGGCCAGAAGGCCGCCAAGTTCAAGGGACTGAAGAAGGGCGACAAGATCAAGGCCGGGGATATCGAGGCGCTGAGCTTCCGCGACCTATCCGGCATTTCGGTCGAGAACGACGAGGTCAATGCCCGCGTGGCCGAGATTCTCGAATCGATGGACAGGGAGCGCGCAAGGCTGGAATCGCGTTTCGAGGAAAAGGTTTCCAAGGTGCGCGAAGGTTCCGAGCTGAAGCCGGGGGTGATCAAGGTCGTCAAGGTGTTCGTGGCCGTGAAGCGCAAGCTGCAGCCGGGCGACAAGATGGCCGGCCGTCACGGCAACAAGGGCGTGATCTCGGTGATCGTGCCGGAAGAGGACATGCCCTACACCGAGGACGGTACGCCGGTCGATATCTGCCTGAATCCGCTGGGCGTGCCTTCGCGTATGAACATCGGCCAGATCTTCGAGATCCACATGGGCTGGGCCGCTGCGGGGCTGGGCAAGCGCATCGACGAGATGCTCAAGGCCAAGGCCAAGGTCCAGGATATCCGCAGCTATCTGCTGGAGATTTACGACGAGGACAAGGAAGCCTGCGAGCAGATCAGGGGCATGAACGATGACGAGGTTCTGGAGCTCAGCCACAACCTGAAGGGCGGCGTGCCGATCGCGACGCCGGTGTTCGACGGTGCCAAGGAAGCACATCTGGCCCGCATGCTGAAGTTGGCCGGTCTGCCGGAATCCGGCCAGACGACGCTGTACGACGGCCGCACCGGCGAGCCGTTCGACCGTCAGGTGACGATCGGCCAGATGTACATCCTGAAGCTGCACCACCTGGTGGACGAGAAGATCCATGCCCGTTCGACCGGCCCGTACAGCCTGGTGACCCAGCAGCCGCTGGGCGGCAAGGCGCAGTTCGGCGGCCAGCGTTTCGGCGAAATGGAAGTCTGGGCGCTGGAGGCCTACGGCGCGGCCTACACATTGCAGGAAATGCTGACCGTGAAGTCGGATGACGTGCAGGGACGTACGAAGATGTACGAATCCATCGTGCGCGGCGATATGTCGTTCGATGCCGGCATCCCCGAATCGTTCAACGTGATGACCAAAGAACTGAACGCCCTGGGTATTGACCTCGCGATGGTCAAGAAGCCGGCCGAGACCGAAGGAGAATAAAGATATGCAAGAACTTCTCAGAATGTTCCAAAAGCCGAGCAGCATCGAGGATTTCGATGGTTTGCGCGTGGGTCTGGCCAGTCCGGAAAAGATCCGCTCCTGGTCTTACGGTGAGGTCAAGAAGCCTGAGACGATCAACTACCGTACCTTCAAGCCGGAGCGCGATGGCCTGTTCTGTGCCAAGATCTTCGGCCCGATCAAGGATTACGAGTGCCTGTGCGGCAAGTACAAGCGGCTCAAGCATCGCGGTGTGGTCTGCGAGAAGTGCTCGGTCGAGGTGATCCAGTCCAAGGTGCGCCGCGAGCGCATGGGTCATATCGACCTGGCCGCGCCGGTCGCCCATATCTGGTTCCTGAAGAGCCTGCCGTCGCGCATCGGCCTGCTGCTCGACAAGACGCTGAAAGAACTGGAGCGCGTGCTCTATTTCGAGTCCTATATCGTGCTTGATCCCGGTCTGACCAGTCTGGAGGAATTCCAGATCCTGACCGAGGAGGAGTACATCGAGGCGTTCGAGGAATACGGCGAGGAATTCCGCGCCGGCATGGGCGCGGAAGCGTTGCGCGAAATGCTGATGAACATCGATCTGGAGGAGGAGCGCCAGAGCCTGCGCGCGCAGATTCAGGCGACCAAGGCCGTCACCAAGCTGACCAAGCTGACCAAGCGCCTGTCCACGGTCGAGGCGATGCTCAACTCCGGTAACCGTCCGGAATGGATGATCATGGAAGTGATTCCGGTGCTGCCGCCCGAAATCCGTCCGTTGGTGCCGCTCGACGGCGGCCGTTTTGCGACTTCGGATCTGAACGATCTGTATCGCCGCGTGATCAATCGCAACAACCGCCTGAAGCGCCTGCTTGAGCTCAATGCACCGGAGATCATTACGCGTAACGAGAAGCGCATGCTGCAGGAGTCGGTCGATGCGCTGTTCGATAACGATCGTCGCGCCAAGCCGATCACCGGCAACAGCCGCCGGCCGCTGAAGTCCCTGTCCGATGTGATCAAGGGCAAGCAGGGTCGCTTCCGTCAGAACTTGCTGGGCAAGCGCGTCGACTATTCCGGCCGTTCGGTCATCGTCGTCGGTCCGGATCTGAAGCTGCACCAGTGCGGCCTGCCAAAGAAGATGGCCCTGGAGCTGTTCAAGCCGTTTATCTACAACAAGCTGGAGCTGCGCGGCCTGGCCAACACGATCAAGGCGGCCAAGAAGCTGGTAGAGCAGGGCATTCCCGAGGTCTGGGATATTCTGGCCGAGGTCATCCATCAGCACCCGGTCATGCTCAACCGTGCGCCGACGCTGCACCGTCTCGGTATCCAGGCCTTCGAGCCGATTCTGATCGAGGGCAAGGCCATCCAGCTGCATCCGCTGGTCTGTACCGCGTTCAACGCCGACTTCGACGGCGACCAGATGGCCGTGCATGTGCCGCTGTCCATCGAGGCGCAGACCGAGGCGCGCGCGCTGATGATGTCGACCAACAACATCCTCAGCCCGGCGACCGGCAAGCCGGTCATCGTGCCGACGCAGGATATGGTGCTCGGCATCTACTATCTGACCCGCGAACGTCCGTTCGCCAGGGGCGAGGGCATGACGTTCTCGTCTCCTGAGGAAGTACAGCGTGCGATGGACGCCGGCGTGGTCGAGCTGCATGCACGCATCGACTGCCGCATCCGCGGCAAGCGCGAGAAGACAACAGTGGGCCGCGCCATCCTGTCGACGATCCTGCCCGAAGAACTTTCCTTTGACAGCATCAACAAGGTGCTGACGAAGAAGGATGTCGCGGGCCTGATCGAGGACTGCTATCGCAAGGCCGGCAACAAGGCGACCGTGCTGCTGGCCGATCGCCTGAAGATGTTCGGCTACAACTACGCGACCCGTTCCGGCGCGTCCTTCGGTCTGCACGACGTGGTAATTCCGGAGGCCAAGGCCAAGCTGGTCGCCGAGGCCGAGAAGGAAGTGGCCAAGGTGCAGAAGCAGTATGCCGAGGGCCTGATTACCGCCGGCGAGCGCTATAACAAGGTGGTCGACCTGTGGACGCATACCACGGAAAAGGTCGCCCGCGCGATGATGGACAACCTGTCCACCGAAACGGTCGTGTCGCCGGACGGCAAGCAGAAGGAAGAAACGCCGACCTTCAACTCGGTGTATATCATGGCCGATTCGGGCGCCCGCGGTTCTGCGCAGCAGATTCGCCAGCTGGCCGGTATGCGCGGCCTGATGGCCAAGCCGGACGGCTCGATCATCGAGAACCCGATCACGTCCAACTTCCGCGAGGGTCTGACGATCCTGCAGTACTTCATCTCCACCCACGGCGCCCGCAAGGGTCTGGCTGATACGGCGCTGAAGACCGCCAACTCCGGCTATCTGACCCGTCGTCTGGTTGACGTGGCCCAGGACGCGGTGATCCGCATCCAGGACTGCGGCACCGAGAACGGCGTGACGCTGACCTCGCTGGTCGAGGGCGGCGAGGTGATCGAACCGCTGGCCGAACGTGTACTGGGCCGCATCCTGCTGGAGCCGGCGCTGGATCCGATTACCGGAGACGAGATCGCGCCGGCCGGCGCGATGGTCAACGAGGAGCTGGCCGAGAAGATCGCCGGGGCCGATATCGAGTCTGTGCGCATCCGTTCGGTGCTGACCTGTGAGGCCGACGACGGCATCTGCGCCAACTGCTACGGCCGTGACCTGGCTCACGGCACGCCGGTTTCGATCGGCGAGACGGTCGGCGTGATCGCCGCCCAGTCGATCGGCGAGCCGGGCACGCAGCTGACGATGCGTACCTTCCACGTCGGTGGTACCGCATCGCGTGCTGCCGAGCAGGCGCATATCGAAGCCAAGTTCGCCGGCACGGCCAAGCTGGCCAACGCGATCAGCGTGACCGACTCGCATGGCGCGGATATCGTCATCAACCGCCATACCGAGGTAGTGATCAGCAATTCCGGCGGCAAGGAGGTCGAACGCCACCGCGTGCCGTACGGCGCTCACCTGCTGATCAAGGATGGCGACAAGGTCAAGGCGGGTCAGAAGCTGGCCGAGTGGGATCAGTATACGATGCCGCTGATTGCCGAAGTGGACGGCAAGATCCGCTTCATCGACCTGGAAGAAGGCCTCACGATGCGCGAGCAGTCCGACGAAGTGACCGGTCTGTCCAGCCGCGTGGTGACGCAGCAGTCCGACGCCCGCAAGGATGCGCTCAGGCCGCAGATCCAGCTGGTCGACCCGAAGGATCCGGAAGGCGATCCGATCGTGCTGGAGCGTACCAACGCGCCGGCCCGCTATTTCCTGAGCCCGGGAGCGATTCTGAATGTCGATCCGGGCGCCGAGGTCAAGGCGGGCGACGTGCTGGCCCGTATTCCGCGCGAAGCGGGCAAGACCAAGGACATCACCGGTGGTCTGCCACGCGTGGTTGAACTGTTCGAGGCGCGCAAGCCGAAGAATCTGGCCTTCATCGCCGATGCCGACGGCATCATCTCGTTTGGCAAGGATATCCGCGGCAAGCGTCGCGTGTATGTCGAGCCGCTCGACGGCGGTGATTCGATCGAGTATCAGATTCCGAAGGGATCGCAGATTCTGGTACAGGAAGGTGACCGGGTTCGTCGCGGCGAGCGTCTGATGGAAGGCTCACCGGCGCCGCAGGACATCCTGCGGGTGCTGGGCGTCGAGGCGCTGGCCAATTACCTGACCGACGAGATCCAGGAGGTCTACCGTCTGCAGGGCGTGAAAATCAACGACAAGCATATCGAGGTCATTGCCCGCCAGATGATGCGCAAGGTTCAGATCATCGATCCGGGAGCATCGAGCTTCGTGGCCGGCGAGCAGGTGATCCGCAAACAGGTTATCGAGGCGAACCGCAAGCTGGAAGCCGAAGGCAAGCCGCCGGCAACCTTCGAGCCGATCCTGCTGGGTATCACCAAGGCCAGCCTGAACACCGAGTCGTTCATTTCCGCGGCTTCCTTCCAGGAAACCACCCGCGTTATCACCGAGGCGGCGCTGGCCGGCAAGGTGGACTGGCTGATGGGCCTGAAGGAGAACGTGATCCTCGGACGTCTGCTGCCGGCCGGTACCGGTCTTGCGGCCCGCAATGCGCCGAAGCCCTCCTACGAGGAGGAGACGGTTGCCGAGGAGGCGGTCGAGCCCGCCGCCGACACCGAGGTGCTTGAGGAGCTGGGTGAGGTCGTCGATGACGGCGGAGCGGCTCCGGGTGCCGAGGATGAAGCGGCATAAGGTCGGCTTGATGCGACGATAAAAAGCGTCCCCGCAAGGGGGCGCTTTTTTTCGTGCGGGAATTCTGCACCCGGTGGGCGATATATGCATCTGGCGGTGCGGAGCGTCTGCTTCTAGACTGTGCATGGGAAGGAAGAACGAGGCCATGGAGAGCATGATGAAAAGAATGACGCTGATGATGCTGACGACGATGTTGGCGGCCTGCGGGCAGTCCGGCAGTGATGTCCGGGCGCCCGCTGCCGGCACCAATGCGGTGGAGGTCACCAGGCCCGTCGAGGGGCAGACGGCCAGGGCGATGCAGCAGGCATCGGAGGCGGCGAAGCAGGGGCTCGACCGGACCATGGGTCGGGAGGATGCGGCACAGGTCGCGCCTGAGGCGCCCGCTTCGGCTCCGAAGCAGGCCGAGGCAGGACCCGCGAAAAAACCCGTGGCGGTGCAAGCGCCGGAACCAAGCGGGTCCGCGCAGGCGAAAACGGCCACGCCGGGCAAGGCGAAGTCGCCAGAGGTTGCTGCTCCTGCTCAGCCGGAACAGCCCGCTGCAGACAAACCGGTCGCCACAGCTCCCGCGGGAGATGTCGCGAAGGGACAGAAACTGGGCCGCAAATGCAAGGCCTGCCATAACTTCAGCGCCAAAAAGAAGGTTGGACCCGGTCTGGCCGGCATCTATGGCCGCAAGGCGGGCATCATGCCGGATATGAGGTACGGCTCGTCGCTGGCGGCCGGAGGCTGGAGCTGGGACGATGCACATCTCGCCGCCTGGGTCTGCGACGCCAAAGAGGCGATCAGGGCATTTACCGGCGATGCCTCGGCCAAAACCAGGATGAGCGCCCAGCGCATCTGCGATCCGGCCGACCAGGCCGATCTGATCGCCTGGCTGAAAACCCTGTAACGCGGGCGCGGACGGAGCGGTGTTCGCACCCGGCGGCACGGATCGATATGCCGGATAAATCGATTGAAATTGGACTGGAGAAGGCTCTAGCTTTGGCAAGAATGGTTGAGCAGCACACTGACCATATTGAGTCGCTTTCGCTGTAAATCGATCAATATCAGTTGTAGAGCCTTTCCAGCGCTTCGCCGAATTTTTCGTACACCTTGCGTCGTTTGATCTTCATCGTCGGGGTCAGCAGGCCGTCCTCGATTGTGAACGGCCTGGGCAACAGCATGATGCGCCGTACCTGCTCGAACGGATTCAGCGGCTTCAGAAGACCGTTGATGCGGGTCTGCAGATGCTTTTTCAGGATATCGGACATGCACAGGTGTTGCCAGTCGGTTTCCGGCAGCCCCTGTTCGGCCGCCCAGCGCATGCAGGCCTCTTCATCAGGTACGATCAGCGCCACCAGATAGGGCTTCTGGTCGCCGTAGACGACGGCCTGCCCGATCATCTCGTCGCCGACCAGCAGCGATTCGATGCGCTGCGGGGCAATGTTCTCGCCGCCCGAATTGACGATCAGATCCTTTTTCCTGTCGGTGATATACAGATAGCCGTTCTCGTCCAGACGGCCGATGTCGCCGGTATGCAGCCAGCCGCCGACCAGCGCTTCCTTCGTGGCTTTCCGGTTCTTCCAGTAGCCGGGCATGATGTTGGCCCCGCGTGCGAGAATCTCCCCGTCGTCGGCGATCCTGATCTCCACGCCGCGGATGGCCCGCCCGACGCTGCCCAGGCGTCGGTCGAGGATCGGGTTGACGGTCAGCAACGGTGCCGATTCGCTCAGGCCGTAGCCTTCGACGACGGGCAGGCGCAGGGCCTCGAAGAATTCGGCAACCTCGACGCTGAGCGGCGCGCCGCCGGATACCAGCATGCGCATGCGGCCGCCGAAACGCAGGCGGATCTTTTCTCCGATCAGGCGGTCCAGCAGACGGTATACGATATCGCCCGCCATGCCGCGCTGCCGTTTTTGCGCCAGGCTCAGGAAGATATGGAAAAGTTTTCGGTTCAGAGCCGGCTGGCTGGCTACCTGGCCGAGAATGCGGCTGCGCACGACCTCCAGCATGCGCGGCACGGCGATCATGATCGTGGGGCGGGCCTCGACGAGGTTCTTGGCCACCGTGTCGGGGCGTTCGGCGAAGGCGACCGAAATGCCGAACGAATAGGGCAGAAAATGGCTGCCGGTGCGTTCCAGCGC
>JAJRVH010000247.1 GCA_021545625.1 Zetaproteobacteria bacterium | reverse complement strand
TCTTCTTCTTCTGCGACGGCGCCGCCTCGCACTCATCCTCGTAGGTCGAATACAGATACGGGGTCCTGGCCTCGAACTCGGCCGCGCAGGTGTCCACCCGCTTGAACACCGGTCGCACACCAAGCGCGCTGCGCGCCTGACGGACCCCGGCCTCGGAACAGCCGAGCAGCTGCGCCAGCCGCAGATCGGAAAGCCCTTCGCGCTTGGCCGCCCGCCACTCGGCCGCCGTCAGGTCCGCTGCCTTGCGGCCGGCCAGCGACTGTTCCATCCGTACGACGGCATGGATTTCGCGAATAAACCACGGATCGATGCGCGTTACATCAAACACGCGCTGCTCGCTCCAGCCGCCCGCTTCGCCGAGGCGCAGCGCCTCGGCCAGCCACCACAGCCGTTCGGCACCCGGCACGGCCAGCTTTTCCTGCAGGAACACGTCCGCATCGACGTCAGACGGCAGATCGAAATCAAAGCCGTTGGTGCCGGTTTCCAGTCCGCGCAGCGCCTTGCCCAGCGACTCGGCAAACGAACGGCCGATGGCCATCACCTCGCCGACCGACTTCATCTGCGTGGTCAGCCGGCTGTCAGCTCCGGGGAACTTCTCGAACGCAAAGCGCGGCAGCTTGGTCACGACATAGTCGATGGTCGGCTCAAACGCGGCGAAGGTTTCGCCGGTAATATCGTTGCGGATCTCGTCCAGCGTATAGCCGCCGGCCAGCTTGGCCGCGATCTTGGCGATCGGGAAGCCGGTCGCCTTCGAGGCCAGCGCCGAAGAGCGCGACACGCGCGGATTCATCTCGATGACGATCAGGCGGCCGTTGTCCGGATTGACGGCGAACTGCACGTTGCTGCCGCCCGTTTCCACGCCGATCTCGCGCAGGATCGCGATCGACGCGTCGCGCATGCGCTGGTATTCCTTGTCGGTCAGCGTCTGGGCCGGCGCCACCGTGATCGAATCGCCGGTATGCACGCCCATCGGATCGAGGTTCTCGATCGAACAGATAATCACGCAGTTGTCGGCGTGATCGCGCATGACCTCCATCTCGTATTCCTTCCAGCCGATGATCGACTCCTCGATCAGGATCTCGTCGGTCGGGCTGGCATCGAGGCCGGAGGCCGCGATCTGCTCGAACTCCTCGGGGTTATAGGCAATGCCGCCGCCGGAACCGCCGAGCGTGAAGCTGGGCCGGATGATGATCGGATAACCGATCTCGGAGGCCAGCAGGCGCGCCTCCTCCATCGAATGCGCGAACCCGCCGCGCGCCATCTCCAGGCCGATGTTGTCCATCGCCTGCTTGAACTGCTCCCGGTCCTCGGCCTTGTCGATCGCCTCGGGCTGGGCGCCGATCAGCTTGACGCCGTATTTGTCGAGAATGCCGTGCTTGTTCAGGCTCAGCGCGCAGTTCAGCGCCGTCTGGCCGCCCATCGTCGGCAGAATCGCATCGGGCCGCTCCTTCTCGATGATGCGGGCCACCACCTCCCAGGTCACCGGCTCGATATAGGTCGCATCGGCGAACTCCGGGTCGGTCATGATCGTGGCCGGGTTCGAATTGACCAGGATGACCCTGTATCCCTCTTCCTTCAGCGCCTTGCACGCCTGTACGCCGGAATAATCGAATTCGCACGCCTGACCGATGACAATCGGCCCGGCTCCCAGGATCATAATGGATTGAAAATCGTCACGACGCGGCATAGGGCAGGCAACTCCTTGGGGAAAGACGACTTGGCGAACGCCGCCTTCCAGACACAGAAAACGGGCAAGCGCACGACTCACCCGTCATCGGGCCAACTCTAGCGCAGCCGAAGGCGCGGGAAAAGCGGCAAGCTTCAGCCCTCCGGCCTGAAAATCAGGCAGGACAGCGGCGGCAGCGTGATGCGGATCGAATATGGCTGCTCCATGCACGGCTGCTCATCGGCCGTCACGCCTCCCGCATTGCCGATATTGCCGCCGCCGTACAGCTCTGCGTCGGTATTCATGATTTCGCGATAATGCCCGGCCCTCGGCACGCCGAGACGGTAATCGGCGCGCGGCACCGGCGTCATGTTCAGCACGACGATCACCTCGCCGCCGTTTTTATCCCGGCGGATATAGCTCAGCGTCGACTGGCCGGCATCGTTGCAGTCGATCCACTGGAAACCGGCCGCATCGAAATCCACCTCATGCAGCGCCGGCACATCGCGATAGAGATGGTTCATATCGCGCATCATCAGCTGCAGCCCCCGGTGCGGCATGAAACGGGCCTGATCCCATGACAGCGACGCATCGTGATTCCATTCCGGCCACTGACCGAACTCGATGCCGTTGAACTGCAGCTTCTTGCCGGGATGGGTGTACATATAGGCGTAGAGCAGGCGCAGGTTGGCGAACTTCTGCCAGTCGTCGCCCGGCATCTTCTGTGGCATCGACCCCTTGCCATGCACGACCTCGTCGTGCGAGAATGGCAGGATGAAGTTCTCGGTGAACGCATAGACCATCGAGAACGTCAGCTCGTGATGATGATAGGCCCGGTGCACCGGTTCATGCTCGAAATAGGACAGCGTGTCGTTCATCCATCCCATGTTCCATTTCATCGTGAAGCCGAGCCCTCCGAGCCAGGTCGGGCGGCTGACCATGGGCCACGAAGTCGATTCCTCGGCCATGGTCACGGCACCGGGGAAGCGCTCATGCACCAGACAATTGAACTGCTTCAGGAATTCGACCGCTTCCAGATTCTCGCGACCGCCGAACCTGTTGGGCACCCATTCACCCGGTTCGCGCGAATAGTCGAGATACAGCATCGATGCCACCGCATCGACGCGCAGGCCGTCGAGATGGTATTCATCCAGCCAGAACAGGGCCGAGGCGATCAGGAAGTTGCGCACCTCGTTGCGGCCAAAGTTGAAGATATAGGTGCCCCAGTCCTTGTGCTCGCCCAGACGCGGATCCTCGTGCTCGTACAGGGCCGTGCCGTCGAAACGGGCCAGCCCGTGCGCATCCTTCGGGAAATGCGCCGGCACCCAGTCGAGAAACACACCGATCCCGTGCTGATGGCAATAATCGACGAAATAGCGGAAATCGTCCGGCGACCCGAAGCGGCTGGTCGGCGCAAAATAGCCGACCGTCTGATAACCCCAGGAACCGTCGAACGGATGTTCGGTGATCGGCAACAGTTCGATATGCGTATAGCCCATCCACTGGCAATACTCGACCAGCTGGTGGGCCAGTTCGCGATAACCCAGATATTCGGAGCCGTCACCGCCGCGACGCCATGAACCGAGGTGCACCTCGTAGATACTCATCGGCCGGTCCAGCCCCTGCGTGTCCGGGCGCGCCTTGATCCAGGCTGCATCGTTCCAGCGGTATTTCTTCGGATCATGCACCACGCTGGCCGTGGCCGGCCGCAGCTCCATCTGCTGCGCATAGGGGTCGGTTTTCTCGAACACGCCGCCGCCCTGCCCGCGAATCTCGAACTTGTACACCTCGCCCTCGCACAGGCCGGGGATGAACAGTTCCCAGACGCCGGAAGAGCCGCGCACGCGCATCGGGTGTTCGCGCCCGTCCCAGTGGTTGAAATTGCCGATCACGCTGACGCGCTCGGCGGCCGGCGCCCAGACCGCAAAACCGACGCCTGCAACGCCCTCGTGTTCGCGCACATGCGCGCCCATGATCCGGTATTTCTCGTAATGGTTGCCCTCGCCGATCAGGTGCAGATCGACATCGCCCAGCATCGGTCCGAAACGATAGACGTCCTCCTCGTCCCAGACATGCCCTTCGCGATTCTCGATACGCAGGCGATAGGGCCGTTCGAAATCGCCATCCGGCCAGGCCACCTCGAAAAAGTCCGTGCCTTCGATGCGCGGCATCGCGATCGCCTCGCCGTCCGCCGGCAGCAGCCACATATGTTCGGCCCGCGGCTTGAACGCGCGCACGACCACGCCGCCGCCGGACGGGTGGCGGCCCAGCCATGCGAACGGATCATGGCTGCGGGCCTCGAGAATGGCCCTCGCCTCGTTGGAAAGTGGATGGTCAGCGCTCATGGCAGTTCCTCATCATGGATCGTGGCATCATGTAATCACGGTCGGCGCATCGCGCCCGGTCAGTCGCTTCAGCTGCGAGATCTCGTCCGCCGCCGCGATCAGCTCCGCCAGCGCCTGCTGGGCATCCTGCCCGTGCCTGGCGGCATCCGGTTCGTAGGACTCCAGATACAGCCGCACCGTCGCGCCGCTCGTGCCCGTGCCCGACAGGCGGAAGATGATGCGCGAGCCATCCCCGAACAGGATACGCACGCCCTGCCCCGTGCTGATGCTGCCGTCCACCGGATCGGTATAGGCGAAATCATCGCACAGCTGCACGCTGCGCCCGGCAAGCGTCTGCCCGGGCAGGCTTGCGAACTGGTCGCGAACATTCTGCAGCACTCGGGCCGCGGCATCGGCATCCACGCCTTCGTAGTCATGGCGCGAATAGAAATTGCGCCCGAAACGCCGCCAGTGCTCGCGCACAATTTCCTCCACGCCCTGCTTTCTGGCGGCCAGAATATTCAGCCAGAACAGCACGGCCCACAGTCCGTCCTTCTCGCGCACATGATCGGACCCCGTGCCGAACGATTCCTCGCCGCACAGCGTCACCCGCCCGGCATCCATCAGATTGCCGAAAAACTTCCAGCCGGTCGGCGTTTCATAGCAGTCGATGCCCAGCGCCTCGGCCACGCGATCGGCGGCGGCGGAGGTCGGCATCGAGCGGGCAATGCCGGCCAGGCCGCGGCTGTAGCCGGGCGTAGTAGTGGCATTGGCCGCAATCACGGCCAGCGAATCGCTGGGCGTCACGAAAAATCGCCGGCCAAGAATCATGTTGCGGTCGCCGTCGCCGTCGGAGGCGGCACCAAAGTCCGGCGCATCGTCGCCGTACATGCGCCCGACCAGATCATGGGCATAGGTCAGATTCGGATCCGGGTGACCGCCGCCGAAATCTTCCAGCGGCTCGCCATTCATCACCGTGCCGGCAGGCGCACCGAGCATGTCTTCAAGGATCGCCTTCGCATAAGGACCGGTCACCGCATGCATCGCATCAAAGGCCATCGTGAAGCCGCCCGACAGCATCGCCCGGATGGCGTCGAAATCGAACAGCGACTGCATCAGTCCGGCATAATCGGCCACCGGGTCGATCACCTCGACCTGCATGTCGCCGAGCTGCCGCGCGCCAAGGCTGTCCAGATCGACGTCGCCGGCCCCGGCAATGCAATAACCGTCCAGCTGCCGGGTACGCGCATATATCGCCTCGGTCACCGATTCGGGGGCCGGACCGCCGTTGCCGATATTGTACTTGATGCCGAAATCCTCGTC
>JAJRVH010000246.1 GCA_021545625.1 Zetaproteobacteria bacterium | reverse complement strand
GCCAGTTCGGCATTACCCATCACTCCAACCAGCAGGTTGTTAAAATCATGTGCGATGCCGCCAGCCAGCACACCAATACTTTCCATCTTCTGCGCCTGTTGCAGCTGGTCAGTCAAGTCCTTACTCTCTTGTTCCGCTTTCTTACGTTCATTGATATTGCGAACATTGCCCTCGACCCCGGCAACGCGGCCGTCCTGATCGTAAAAATACTGCGCGTTCACCTCGCAGGGGACGGCCGAGCCATCCTTGTGCCTGAGACAGACTTCGTAGTGCTGCAGCGATCCGCCATTGTCCGACAGCACCTGAAGAAAACGGTCCCGCTCTTCCGGCTTGTAATAGATGTCCGCCAGATTGCGGCCGAGTATCTCCTCCCTGCGGTAACCCAGCTGACGCTCGCAGGCGGCCGACACCCAGATCACGGCGCCGGTCAGGTCGGCCCGGTAATAGGCATCCTGCATATGATCGAGAATATCCTTGTATTCGCTGGTGACCTGCTGCAGCTGCGCGGTCCGTCTGGCCACGCTGCGGCGCAGCTGTACGACAAACAGCAGCAGCAGCAGCACCAGCACCAGCAACATGCCGACCGCAATGCCGTAGCGATAGGGCCACAGCGCAGCCAGCATATCCGGACGCGGCTGATACAGCAGTTCGTCCAGCTTCACGGGCCTGGTCAGCAGCCCCTGGGATGCAAACACGTCGGCCACATGTTGCCAGCGCTCCGGGTTCGAAAAACCGACCGGCACCACGCCGGCCAGCATCAGCTTGCCGATCTCGGCCGCCTCGAACTGCAGATGTCCGAGCGACTTGCGCTGGCTGTTGTATTTGCGGCGAATCAGATCGACGATCTCCCGCGGATGCGCCAGCGCATATTCCCAGCCGCGTATCGTCGCCCGCCGGACGGCCAGCGCCCGTTCGCGGTGTTCGGACATCTCATGGCCTGTCGTCACCAGCGTATCGCCGTAGAAGTCGATGCCGTAATCACGCGGCCGGAACATATGGAACGCAACGCCGCGCTGCTTGAGCATATATTGTTCGTTGGTACTGTAACCGGGAAACGCATCCGTTGCATCGACAAGCAGATCCTCGATACTGCCGATCGGCTGGCGAACGAAATCGTTCTGGGAAACGCCGAAATGCTGCAACATGGCCAGCACCTCGATGGTCAGAAAACCGTCCTGCAACATCACCCGCCTGCCGCGCAGCGCGGCGACCGATGCGATGTCGGCACGGGTATACAACACCTGCGGCGATTTCTGAAAAATACTGGCCAGCACGACCACATCCCGCCCGGCAGCGCGATCGAGCAGGATGCCGGCATCGGCAACCGCATACTCCACCTCGCCGTCCAGCAGCTCGGCCACCGGCGCATGCTGCGGTCCGCCCTCGATCAGACGGACGTTCAGCCCCTCCTGATCATAATAGCCCTTTTCCAGCGCCGCGTAGTAGCCGGCGAACTGAAACTGGTGCTTCCATTTCAGCTGGATGCGCACCTCGGACGTATCGGCCTGCGGCGGAGCCGCCCGGGCCCACAACGGCAGGCAGGCCAGACACCCCAGCAACAGGATCATATATGTCCGCCTTGCGAGCATAGAAGCAAGCATAGATGACATCCGCGCGCTTGGTAAGGCTGATGTCACCCCCCGCCCCGTTATCCGGCGGGCACGCCCCGCCGCGGCAGGCGCGTCCGCACCTCTTCCAGCAACTCATGCACATGGAAAGGCTTCTGAATGAAGCCCGCCCCCATCTCGCACATCCTGTCGATTTCCTGCAGATTGGCATAGCCGCTGCTGATCAGCACCGGCATATCCGGCTGCCGCCGACGCACCGCATCGAACACCTCGGCGCCGTTCATCTCCGGCATCGAGTAATCGAGGATCAGCATGTCGATCTCCGCCCCCCGCTCCTCGAAAATCTCCATCGCCCGCCGGCCATCTTCCGCCTCCAGCACCGTCAGCCCCGATTTCTCGAGCAGCACGGCGCCAACCTTGCGTACCATGTCCTCGTCGTCGGCCAGCAGCACCGTGCCATGCAAGGATTTTTTCTCTTCCGTCTTCGGAGACTTGCGAACTGCCTTCATGCCGGGATCGGCCAGCGGCAGATACAGCGTAAAGCAGCTGCCTTCCCCCCGGCGGCTGTGCAACTCCAGCGCCCCCTGCAGGCTGCGCACCGTACCGGCCACAGCGGCCAGGCCAAGTCCGGTGCCGGCCTCCTTGGTCGTAAAAAAGGGCTCGAAGATCTGCCGCTGTATATCCTCGTCCATGCCCAGGCCGTTGTCCTCGACCTCGACATAGACATAACGTCCGCCGCGACGAACAAAGTCGACCGGCATACCGGCGAACTCGCTTCTGGAACGGTCCCTGACGCCCGAACGGATCACGATCCGGCACGGGCGCTCCGGGCTGGCCGCCTCGAGCGCATTGGCCAGGAGATTGACCAGCACCTGCTGCAGATGGGCGCTGTCGGCACTGACCCGGGGCAGGCCATCGCCCAGTTCCAGCGCCAGTTCGGCCTGCTGTTCCGCCGCCATGACCATCAGATGCCGGGTTTCGAGAATCAGGGCATTGACCTGAATCGCCTCACTCATCCAGGCCGATTTGCCGGCAAAGGTCAGCAACTGACGCACCAGATGGCTGCCGCGCTCGGCCGAAGCCATCAAATCGGCCAGCTGTTCCTGCAACGGGTCGTGCTCATCCAGCGACATCATGGCCAGTTCGGCGTTGCCCATCACGCCGACAAGCAGATTGTTGAAATCATGCGCCACGCCGCTGGCCAGCAGACCGATACTTTCCATCCGCTGCGCCTGCTGCAGCTGTTGCGACTGGGTCCGGATGGCGCTCTCAAACAGTTCCAGCAAACGCTGGTAAAAAAGCACCGTCAGCACGACGAGAGAAAGACTGGCAAGCGCCGTAAACAGAATCAGGTCATCGGCAATAAGAATACCGTACAACCGGCATACGATAAATTCCACAGCCACGGCCAGCAGGAATCCCAGAGACCAGCGCATGCCCTCGCGCCGTCCGAGGCCGAAAAATGCCGCCAGCGGAAACATCGGAAACCACAGCACCGCCAGAATACCGAATGGCAAAATAATCAGGAACCAGATGAAAAACGCCATGACGCAAGCCCGAATACCCGCCTCGACATTGCCGCTATGCCGCATATACAATGCCGAAGCGAGCAATACCGAACCCAGCAATACATCGGCAATGGATACGACGGGCAGACCGCTATACCAGTCCAGAACGCCGAAAATGGTCAGGAACATGCAAGCCGCCAGGATCAGCATCACCGCGAAACGTTCGCGGAAATGTCTGGTATTGGCCCGGGCCGGATCGATCGGCCCGGCCAGATC
>JAJRVH010000245.1 GCA_021545625.1 Zetaproteobacteria bacterium | reverse complement strand
TATTGCCCAGCGTAAAGCCGATACCGGCCGCAGCCCAGCCCGAGTACGAGTTCAGCATCGACACGATCACCGGCATGTCCGCGCCACCGATTGGCACGATCAGCAGCACGCCGAGCACCAGCGCAATCGCCAGCATGATCAGGAACGGCGGCCACGCCTGCGTGACACAGAACATGATGCCGGCCGCGATCATCACGATGCCGAGCAGCAGGTTCAGCCAGTGCTGACCGCCAAACACCAGCGGCCTGCCGGACAACAACCCCTGCAACTTGCCGAAGGCAATCAGCGAGGCGGTAAAGGTGATCGCGCCGATAAAGGTACCGAGAAACAGCTCGATGCGACTGGCCAGATACAGCCCGCCGTCAGGTGCCGCGATACCGTAGGATTCAGGGTCATAGAAAGCGGATACCGCAATCAGCACCGCCGCCAGGCCAACCAGTGAATGCATGAACGCCACCGTCTGCGGCATGTGCGTCATCGGCACCTTGCGCGCCGCGATACCGCCGATAATGCCGCCGACGGCCACGGCCGCGACGATCCAGGCATAGTTCTGTACCGCCTCCAGCTGCAGAGTCACCAGCGCCGCAACACCCATGCCGAGCATGCCGTAAAGGTTGCCGCGCCGGGCCGACTCCGGATTCGACAGCCCCTTCAGCGCCAGGATGATCAGCACCGAAGCAGCGAGATAGGCCAGCGCCACCATATTTGCGGATAACATTGCTCCCCCCCTACTGCCGCTTCTTGAACATCGCCAGCATGCGCTGGGTCACCATGAATCCGCCGAAGATATTGACCGACGCCAGCCCCACGGCCACAAGCCCCAGAACCGTCGCCAGATTCATCTCCAGCGGCCCCGCCGCCAGCAGCGCGCCGACGACAATGATACTGGAGATGGCGTTGGTCACGCTCATCAGCGGCGTATGCAGGGCCGGCGTGACGTTCCAGACCACGTGATAGCCGACAATCACGGCCAGCACGAACACCGTGAATGAAAAAACAAACGGATCCACAGGCGCGGCATGCGCTGCCTGCGTCGCGGCCTCGGCCGCCTGATGGGCCACTGTCGTCATGCCTTCCCTCCTTCACCCAGCAAATCCGGCTTGAGAAATTCACCATCCCGGCACAGCAGCGAGGCCGCGACGATCTCGTCCCCGGCATCCAGCCGCAGCGCCTGCGCTTCCTTGTCCAGCATCGGGCTGATAAAGTTGAACATGTTGCGCGCATACAGCTGGCTGGCATCGGTCGCCATCAGCGACGGCACGTTGCTCACGCCCACCAGTGTCACGCCGTGCTTCTCCACCACCCTGTCCATCTCGGAAAGCGGACAGTTGCCGCCCATCTCGACGGCCAGATCGACAATCACTGAGCCGGGACGCATTGTCCTCACCATCTCCTCGGTAATCAGCACCGGGGCCGGCTTGCCCGGAATCAGCGCCGTGGTGATGATCACATCGGCCTTCGCCGCATGCTCGGCAATCAGCTCGGCCTGACGGCGCTTGTAATCCTCGTCCATTTCCTTCGCGTAACCGCCCGCGTCCTCGGCATCGACATCGGCTGCCACCTCGACGAACCTCGCCCCCAGGCTTTCGACCTGCTCCTTGGCCGCGGCGCGCACATCGAACACATCCACCGTCGCGCCGAGGCGTCGCGCCGTGGCGATCGCCTGCAGTCCGGCCACGCCCGCCCCCATGACCAGCACCTTGGCCGGCTGCACGGTGCCGGCCGCCGTCATCAGCATCGGAAAAAAGCGCTGATAATGCTCAAGCGCCAGCAACACCGACTTATAACCGGCGATATTGGCCTGCGAGGACAGCACATCCATGCTCTGGGCGCGCGAAATGCGCGGAATCATCTCCATGCAGAAATAGGTCAGCCCGCGTTCGGCATAGTCCTTCAGCAACGGGTTGGCAAATGGCGACACCATGCCCGCCACGACCGTCCCCCTGCCGACCTGCTTGAGTTCGCCGGCGGAAAGCGCCCGGACCTTGAGCAACAGCTCAGCATCGGCGCATGCGGCCTTGAAGCCCCTGACCAGCCTCGCACCGGCAGCTTCATAGTCCGCATCGGGAAAGCGGGCCGCCTCGCCTGCTCCCTGCTCGACCACGACATCGCAACCGGCCGCAACAAACTTTTTTACCGTTTCGGGAGTTGCCGCTACGCGCTTCTCATGCGCCTGGGTTTCGGCTGGAACTGCGATCAACATCGTCTTGACTCCCCTTGGTTGGAATATGCCAGCCCCGGTCGCCTGGAGGCTTGCTTCACAGACTGGTGCAAAACGGCAACCTTTTCAGAGCGGGAAAGTGTAGAAGCGCGCCCAGCTTTTACAAGAACAAAGCAACACGGCTGACCACGCCCCCATCATCCCGCGGCAGCTCGACATCCACCAGCTCGGCCGCCGGCACAAAGGCATGCGCATAACGCAACAGTTCATCGTCGACGATGCGACCGTCATACATCAGCACATCCAGATCCAGCGTACGCGGCTTCCACGAGCCCGCCGAACGGTCGCGTCCCTGGATATCCTCCAGGCGCTTCAGCTCCCGGCGCAGGGACGCCTCGCCGAGCGCGGTGCGCAGCAGGCAGCAGGCATTGTAAAAATCATCACCCTGCATGCCGACCGCCTTTGAGCGGTAGACCGAAGAAAAGCGCACATCGCCGAAGACGCCCCGCAGCGCCGCAGCCGCCTGCTGCAACTGCCGGCCCGGCTCGATGTTCGAGCCCATGCCGATCAGCGCCTCGACGCAATGATCGATCAAGCAGCCCCCCGTTCGATCAGCACGGCCACATTCTCGCTGCCGCGCACGGCTCCCGGCTTGGAAAGCTGCAGCCGCAGCCACGGCACGCGGAACTCGTCCAGCACGATGCGCGCGCAGGCCTCGGCCAGCGCCTCGATCAGGCCAAAGCTGGAAGCCTCAACGAACGAAATCAGCCGCTTGGACACCGCCTTGTAGTCCAGCGTGTCGGCAATATCGTCGCTGCGGCCAGCCTTCGAGATATCCCAGGCCATTTCCAGATCCAGGCGCACCGTTTGCCGGATCTCCCGCTCCCAGTCGTAGATGCCGATCACCGTGCGTACTTCCAGGCCCTCGATCAGCACCAGATCCCTGCCGTTCATCATGCTCACCTCCCGCCGATATGGCTATCATTATATTGCAAACCACTCGTCGTGCAGGGCGCCAAGCTTGACACATCGCCCCGCGCCGACACAATTCGCCGCGCTTGTTTGGAGGAATCAAGGAGATCAGGCATGGCAAATGATACGATCAAGGTAACCACGGAAATTGTCTCCTGCTCCGACAACGGCCAGCATCCGCTGGTCTATATCAACCTCAAGAACGGCTCCGGCCGCTGCCAGTACTGCGGTCAGAAATTCGAACTGGCCGACAGCGAAACCGGCAAGGAAAAATCCGCAGCCTGAATCTCCGGACGCAGCGTCTCACCCCCCGGCGCGTTGGCGCACAATCTCGAACAATGCCACGCCGGTGGCAACCGACACATTCAGCGACTCCACCCTGCCCGGCATCGGGATGCGCACCAGCTGATCGCAGGTTTCGCGCACCAGCCGGCGCAGACCCGCGCCCTCCGAGCCCATCACCACGGCCAGCGCCCCGTCCGGCTGCAGCTGATACAGCGATGACTCCGCCTCGCCGGCCAGCCCGACCGTCCAGAACCCCTGCTTCTGGAGCTTTTCGATCGCCCGTTTCAGATTCGTCACCCGCATGACCGGCAGGCGCGCCAGCGCGCCGCAGGCCGACTTCGCCACCACCGGCGATTGCAAATCGGCCGCATGATCCTTCGGCACCACGACACCGGCGCAACCGGCCGCCTCGGCCGTGCGAATGCAGGCGCCGAGATTATGCGGGTCCGTCACCTGATCAAGCAGCAGCACCAGCGGCGCGGATGCCATGTCCAGACTCTTCAGCCAGTCGTCGAAGGAAACTGCGGCAGACCCGTCAGCCGATGCCCGTTTCGCCACCACACCCTGATGCGGCACACCTTCGGCATGGCGAGCCAGCGCCTCTCTCGGCACAAAGGAAAAACGAATACCGGCCTTTTTGGCCAGATGGATCAGCTCATTGATGCGCGGATGATGCTTGCCCTTCTCAATCAGAAGTTCATCGACCGCCTCGCCCGCTTCCAGTGCATGTTTCACGGCATGAATACCTGCCAGTGCGCTCATTCTAGCTCCTTATCTTTCGCCTTCACTTTGGCGGCATATTCACGCTTTTGC
>JAJRVH010000244.1 GCA_021545625.1 Zetaproteobacteria bacterium | reverse complement strand
GGAATAGCTGCGGAGCGGGACCTTTTCAGCCGCCTCGTTCTGTGATGGTTGTCCGGAAGTCGTGCCTTCGAAAAGGTCCGGCTTGAACATGGCTACGAGCACGATGAGCAGGCTCGCCGAAGCGATTATCCATGCGGCCCGGTGTTCCGCCAGGGTTGTCTGCCAGCTGGAATGGTCGGTCATTTTGTCTCCTGCTGCGGTCGTATTCTGTTTATACCGTCAGCATATCGTCGAGTTCACGGGCGAACGAATCGTAGCGGAAGGGTTTTTGCAGGATGCGGAGCTGCTTGTCCGGGAAGCGTTCGTGCAGATCCTCCGGATAGCCTGTGACGAAGAGGATACGGTCCAGAATGTCGGGGTTGACATGCTCCAGCGAGCTGTAGATCTCATCGCCGCTGAGCTTCGGGATGCGTACATCGAGCAGGATGACCTGATAATGGGCGCCATTGGTGGTCAGTTCGAACAGGCCCTGCACCGGATCGTTCATATTCTTAATGTCGCTGTCGGCGGATCTCTCGCCGATATAACGTTTCAGGAAGGCAGATAGGATGCTCTGAACGGTATCCTCATCATCAATGATCAAAACATTCATGCTAGTCTCCTCGGTTTTTTGCATGGACTTGTCCGGATGCTGAACGATCTGCAGGCAGCGTAAACGTCCGTCGATGAATATGCATCAGTCTGCTGATTATAGCCGTTCGTCGCCGGCCGGCAACAGATGCTATTTTTCCAGCCGTGCCGTTGCATCCGGCAGCAGGGAAGCCGGATTGACGCGCGCATTGCGAAAGCGGACGCCCCAGTGCAGGTGCGGGCCGGTGGCGCGGCCGGTGGCGCCGACCTGGCCGATGACATCGCCGTCGCTGATCCACTGGCCTGTCCGGACGGCGACCGATTGCATGTGCGAGTACACCGACACCAGACCGTTTCCGTGTCCGATCGCGACGGTGTTGCCGTTCAGGTACATATCTGCGACCAGCAGAACCCTGCCCGCCAGCGGCGCATGCACGGGGGTGCCGGCGGCGGCTGCGATATCAAGCCCCGAATGCGGCGAGCGCGGTTCCCCGTTGACAAAGCGCTGTGCTCCGAATGGTGTGGAGACGATGCCGTTCACCGGCATTCCGGTCATCCGGATTGCGGGCTCGGCATCGACGTCGGCGGTATAGGTGGCCTTCAGGGCCTTTACCTCGCTGCGAATGCGCGCCAGCGTCGGCGCGTCGAATTCGGCCATCCTTTTTTCGACCTGGATGTGGGAGACGCGGAATACTCCCCGGCGTATATCCAGTGTCTGGCTGGTCTGGGCGCCTTCGGATTTCCACAGTATCTGATAGGTGCCGGGCTTTCGTTTCAGGTCGATGCCGATCCAGCCCTGCCAGCCGCCCCGTCCGTCGGACTGTACGGGCCATGACGAACCGAAGCAGAACAGTCGTGGCCGTTCCGGGGTGCTTTCCAGATGTACGGTGAGTACATCGCCCTGGGCTGCCTGCCAGTCGGCTGTTTCCGCCGCAGGCAGCGTCGCAGGCATCCATGCGGAGAAGATCAGCAGACAGCGGACGAGCCATGATGCGGACATTATGATACCTCCTGCCGGTCGACGGAGCGAACCATGGCATCGACCTTACCATCGACAAAGCGCACCGTCATGATATCGCCGGATGTCAGGCGGGAGGCTCGCGTAATCAGGGAGCCATCGGCCGCATAGCTCAGGCTGTAGCCGCGTTGCAGTACCCGCATCGGTCCCAGAGCCTGTAGTTTACCGTCCAGCAGGGAGCGCTGTTGTTTGTGCCGGTTCAGCATGTCTCCGGCCTTCATGCCGAGGCGGTGGCGGCGTTCGAGACAGCCTTGGCGGCGTCTTTCGACGATCTCCCCCCGCAGGCGCAAAAGGCGCTGGCTGGCGTGCAGAAGCCGGTGTTCCCGGGAGGGTGTCAGGGCCGGTGCGATGGCCATCAGCCTTTCCTGTACGGGTTGCCAGCGCTGGCGCTGCCGCTGTTGCAGGCGATGTATGGCGGCGGCAAGACGCATGGCATGATTGGTGCTCTGACGGCGTTGCAGCCGCAGTCGCTGCGCAGGCTCCTGTCTGGCCAGATTCTTTTCGGCGCCGCGTAATGTCCGGCGTGCCTGGCTGGCGGCGTTGCGGGCCTGGTGAGCCAGTAACGACAGCTTCTGTTCGCAGGCATGGTGGCGGGCATCCTGACGTCGTTCCCATGCATGCCAGCCGCGTTGTTCAAGCTGGGACAGTTCGCGCCGCCAGCGCATCAGCTGCTGCTGCACGATGCCGTAAAGCATTGCCATGCGCGGCAGGCGTTCCCGCAGTTCATCGCGGGAGGGGCAGGCCAGCTCGACGGCATTGGACGGGGTGGCCGCCCGCAGATCGGCGGCATAGTCGGCCAGCGTGATGTCGATTTCGTGACCGATGCCGGTCATGACCGGCACGGGACAATCGACGATGGCCCTGACCACCTGTTCATCGTTGAAACACCACAGATCCTCGATGCTGCCGCCGCCGCGCACCAGCAGGATCAGGTCGGGAGGGGAGCGCATATGGCCGAGCCGGTGCAGGGCCGAGGCGATGCTTGCCGGCGCCTGTTCCCCCTGCACCAGGCAGGGCGCATGCGTGAGCCGGAGCCAGCCGGGGCGCGTGGCCAGCACCTTGCGGACGTCCTCGAAGGCCGCCGCCGTGGCCGAAGTGACGATGCCGATATGGCGGGGCAGCGCCGGCAGCTTCTTCCTGTTTTCGGGATCAAACCAGCCGCGTTCGGCGAACAGCTGTTTGCGGCGCTCGAATTCAGCCGCCAGCCGGCCGGCACCGGCCGG
Organism: Zetaproteobacteria bacterium; assembly: GCA_021545625.1. GTDB lineage: Bacteria > Pseudomonadota > Zetaproteobacteria > Mariprofundales > Mariprofundaceae > JAJRVH01. The sequence continues at coordinate 1,086 of JAJRVH010000244.1, read as the reverse complement.
TTCGATGCGGGTGACGACGAGCTGATAGCTGCCGCGCGGTTCATAGAGGCTCAGGTGACCGCTGAAGACGAATTCTCCGCTTTCCTCGGGAAGCATGCCCAGACGGGCGACGGTGGAGCGCCAGATAACGGCCGAAAGGGCGGCATGACGATCCTTGATCGTGAAATACAGATGTCCCGATGCGGGCCTGGTCAGGCGTGATATTTCGCCGCTGACCCGGACATGGGCAAAGCCCTGTTCGAGCACCTGCTTGATGCGCGCGGTCAGTTCGCTGACGGAAAGAGGCGTATCGCTCATCCGCCCATGATCGCTGGTGCAGGCCTGTGGTCAACTGTCTGAGATGATGATCGGGCGCGCCGATACAGTACGACCAGATGGGGTGGCGGAAGTCCGTCGGATGAGCTGCTATCTGTGATCGGTCAGTACAATGAACTTTTGCCTCGCTTGCATGAGGAAGTCCTCCTTCATTCAGCGAACAGGGGAAATGGCAGTCACCGTCCATCCCATGCCGATGACATGGACGGTGACAAAAATAACGAATTTTACTATGGTCTGTGCCTGTTTTTGAGCGGGTATGTCATCAAGATGTCATGTTCGCCCGCTAGACTGCCGGCCAAGCAGAGAAGTATTCTTCCCCCTCGAGTGGCCCCGGCTTTGTCCGGGGCTTTTTTGTAGCAGCGGCCAGCCGCGATGACCATGGAGGCCTGAGTGACCGAGATTGACCTGATGAACCCCGAACTCTATCTGAGCAGGGAGATCAGCCTGCTGGGCTTCAACCGGCGGGTGTTCGAGATGGCGGCCGACGAATCGGTACCGCTGCTTGAACGTCTGCGCTTTCTCTGCATCAGCAGCTCCAATCTGGACGAGTTTTTCGAGGTGCGCATGGCGATCCTCAAGCATCGGCTGTCGATGGGGGTGGACAAGGTCGGGGCAGACGGCCGTTCGACATCGGAGACACTGGCTGCCATCCGGGAGCATGTGGATCGCCTGGTGGCCGACCAGTACGCATTGCTGGAGAATGAGTTACTGCCGAAGATGCGGGACGAGGGCATTGCCATCCTTCGCCGCGCGGAATGGAACGAAAAG
>JAJRVH010000243.1 GCA_021545625.1 Zetaproteobacteria bacterium | reverse complement strand
GGCAGGCCTCGGCCAGACTCCGGATCAGCCGTCCCGCCTACGGCAAAGACAACCGCCTGCCCGACATGCTCATCGAGCACCTGCAGGCCGGAGGTTCGGGAGCGAGCTGGCATGGCAAAGGCAGGGCCGTTCTGAAGGGGCAAGACGGAACGCTCGATTTCACCCTGCAACACAAGGACGGACACCTGCTCGCCCGCCTTGCCGCCCAGCAGCTGGGCGACTGGCCGGCATTCGTCAACCTTTCGAGCATCGCATGGCCGGATCTGCCCGTCGTGCGGGGCGACGGAACCATGGCCGGCGCAATCGAACTCGACCTTGCCGACGGACAGGCCGGACTCACATTCGATCTCGATGCCGACCGCGCCACCATCCGCCATCCGCTGCTGGAGAAACAGGCCGGCACCGCCGCGCAATGCCGGGGAGAAATGCGCTGGTCGAATGCGGGCATGCCATCAGCCGTCCGCCTTGACCACTGCACGCTGCACCGCTCGGGCGTCGAAACGCTGGCCTGGCAGCTCCGGCAAACAGGGCACCAGCTGAGCGTCCGGGGCCTGCATCTCGACTTCGATGCACTGCAGGAGCAACACATCCGCCTGCCCGGGCTCCTGCGCGGGCTGCACGGCAAGCTTGCCGGTGATTTCGCTTCCTTCTGGCAAACGGACGATAAAGGACGCTGGCCGTGGACCCGGCATGCCGATGCGACACTGAACATGCAGGGGTTCGGCAGCGACAGCTGGCAGACGGACGGCGCAATACAGGCCAGCCGCGGTGTATTCGCCGCCGAACATCTGCATATCCAGGGACTGCACGGCAACGCCGAACTGAAGGGCTCCTTCGATTTTTCGCGCAATCGCGGCAGGATCGACATCCTCGGCGGTGTTCTCGACTGGCAGGACATGCCCGCGCCGGCCGGCGACTGGCACAGCATCGAACTGGCCGGAAGCATCCGGCAGGGGCGTCTCAGACTGCTGGACAACACATGGAAGGAGATTCGCGCCGGTTACAGGCTCCACGAGGGTCGCCTGCGGCTTGATCACGTCGCCGCGCGACTGGCCGGCGGCAATGTGTCATCGCCGGACATCAGCCTCCGACCGGCAGCCGACGGGCTGCATATAGACGGCAAACTGCGCGCCGTCGGCATCGACCCGGCCGGCGTAACCGGTCTCCGGAAATGGCTGAACGCCCGTCTGGCGGGCCGCCTGCATGCCAACCTGCTGCTGCACGGCCGGCTGCCGGCCCGCGACATGCGGGCGTGGCAGGGCAGCAATGGCGATCTGCTGATATACAACGGCCGCTGGCAGCCGCTTGCCCCGGACACCGGCACGGAGACCCACGACTACCGGTTCCGCTCCCTGCAGGGCCGCTTCCGCGTATTGAAGCACGGCATGCGCTGGCGCGCCATCAGGCTGACAAGCCGGTACGGCAACTACAGCGGCAAGGCATGGATCGACAGACGGGGCAGGATCAGCGGTTTCATGGAAAGCGGCGAGCACCGCTACCGACTGCAGGGCGCATGGCCGAATCTGTCCTGGTCGGCCACGCCCTGAGCTATTCGCTCTTCAGCGTTTTCAGATAGGCGATGATATCGCGGCGGTTCCGTTCCTGCTGCATCTCGGGAAGGGTCGGCATGATCAGGCCGAACGGGTTGGAAGCCACCAGATCCCGGGCCGCCTCGTTGCGTTTCGAAAACGCCTCCGGCCCCTGCAGCCACTGATCGATCCAGGCTTCGTCATGGCGTTCAAGCACGTCCATCAGCCCCGGCGCGCCAACGGCACTGGCAGTATGATCCGTATGGTGACAATGGCTGCAAATGGTGGCGAATATCGCCGCGCCGTGCTTCACGTCCGGCTGCGCGACGACGGCAGACGCTTCCGCATCGGGCGCAGCCGTTTCGCTCTCGGCGGCGCCAAGCGCCGGCACCATGCCGATTCCAGCCAGATACAACAATGACGAAAGCAGATACGGCTTCATCACACCCCTCCCGACTTGATGCCGAAATCGCAGGGTAAAAGGCTTGCGGCGCTCCTGCAAGCACTTTCATGCGCCCGGTGCGATGGCCTGGCACGCACCTGTATGGAAAAAAACGCGCCCCGGTGTATGCTTCGGCGCCTGAAAATTCACCGCGCGGCCAGACCATGAAGCCGCCCATTCCGGAGTTCCCGATGCAGGTTTCCCCTCTCACCGCCCTGTCCCCGCTTGACGGCCGCTATGCCGGCAAGGTCGCGCCTCTCAGGCCGATCTTCAGCGAATACGGTCTGATCCGGGCGCGCGTCACCGTCGAGGTGCGCTGGCTTCAGATGCTGGCCGCCCATGCCGACATCGCCGAGGTACCGGCCTTCTCCGATGCCGCCAGCGCCTTTCTCGATGCCATCGTGACGGACTTCAGCGAGGCTGACGCGGCCCGCGTGAAGGACATCGAGGCAACGACCAATCACGACGTCAAGGCCGTCGAATACTTCCTGAAGGAAAAGGTCGCCGATCATGCCGAACTCGCCGGAGTAAGCGAATTCTTCCATTTCGCCTGCACCTCCGAAGACATCAATAACCTGTCCTACGGGCTGATGCTGAAAGAGGCGCGCGACGAGGTGCTGCTGCCGGAACTTGAACGACTGACCGGCCGCTTCCGCGACATGGCCACCGACATGGCCGAGGTGCCGCTGCTGTCGCGCACGCACGGCCAGCCTGCCAGCCCAACAACGGTCGGCAAGGAATGGGCCAATATCGCCGCCCGCATGCAGCGCCAGGTCCGGCAGTTCGCCGCCGTCGAGATTCTCGGCAAGATCAACGGCGCGGTCGGCAACTACAATGCCCATCTGGCTGCTTATCCGGAACTGGACTGGCCGGCCATCGCGCGCGGCTTCGTCGAAGGCCTGGGCCTGAGCTGGAACCCCTACACGACCCAGATCGAACCGCACGACTACATTGCCGAGTTCAACGATGCGCTCTGCCGCTTCAATACCATCCTGATCGATGCCTGCCGCGATATCTGGGGCTATATCTCGCTGGGCTATTTCAAACAGAAGGTCGTGGCCGGCGAGGTCGGCTCATCGACGATGCCACACAAGGTCAACCCGATCGATTTCGAGAATGCCGAAGGCAACCTCGGACTGGCCAATGCCGTCATGGGGCATCTGTCGGCCAAGCTGCCCGTTTCCCGCTGGCAACGCGATCTGACCGACTCCACCGTGCTGCGCAATCTCGGCATCGGACTCGGCTATTCCGTGCTGGCCTATGCATCGGCCACGAAGGGCCTGGGCAAGCTGGAGATCAACGGGCCGGCCATCGCGGCGGATCTGGATGCGACGTGGGAAGTGCTCGGCGAGGCGGTACAGACGGTCATGCGCCGCTACGGCCTGCCGAATCCGTATGAACAGATGAAGACGCTCACGCGCGGCAAGGGCATCACGCCCGACGCACTGCGCGGGTTCATCGAAGCGCTGGAGATTCCGGACCATGCGAAACAGTATCTGCTGGATCTGACGCCGGCCGCCTATACCGGCAACGCCGCCGAGCAGGCCCGGACCATCGGGGAAAGCTGACCGGCTTCAGGCGTCCCGGCGCAGCGCCTCGGGAAGGCCGAAACTGACGTGTTCCTCGCCCACCGACAGGGTTTCCGCGCCTGCATGGCCATGCGCCGCAAGCCAGTCCGTCACCGCTTCGACAAGCACCTCGGGGGCGGAGGCGCCGGCCGTGATGCCGATCGCCGAGGCGCCTTCCAGCCAGGCCGGATCGATATCCTCCGGACCATCGATCAGCCAGGCCCGGCTGCCGGCACGCTCGGCCACCTCGCGCAGACGATTGGAGTTCGACGAGTTCCTCGAACCGATAACCAGCACGACATCGCATCGCCCGGCCAGCTCCTTGACCGCCTTCTGGCGATTGCTCGTCGCATAGCAGATATCCTCGCGCTTCGGGCCCTGAATCTTCGGGAAACGCCGGCGAAGCGCCTTGATCACGTCCGCCGTATCATCGACGCTGAGCGTCGTCTGGGTCACAAAGGCCAGTCTGTCCGGATCGCGCACCTGAAGACCCGCGACCTCCTCCGGCTCCGAAATCAGCAGCACGGCTCCTTCCGGTGCCTGCCCCATCGTACCCTCGACCTCGGGATGACCGGCGTGACCGATCAGCACGACCTGATCCCCTCTCTGATAGTGGCGCAGCAGCTCCAGATGCACCTTGGTCACCAGAGGACAGGTCGCATCGATCACCCGCAACCCCCGCTCGTCGGCGCGCCGGCGCACCGCCTTGCTGACGCCGTGCGCGGAAAAGATCAGCAACGCGCCATCCGGCGCATCGTCCACCTCATCGACGAACACCGCACCCTTGGCCTTCAGATCCTCGACAACAAAGCGGTTATGCACGATCTCGTGCCGCACATAGACCGGCGCGCCGTACACCTCGATGGCGCGCTCGACGATCTCGATGGCCCGATCCACGCCGGCGCAAAATCCGCGCGGCTCTGCTAATAACACCTGATTCACTGTCATTTCTCCTCGACGTATGCGCTGCACAGACTAGCATCGCCATCCAGTTCGTCACATGCCGGCCGAAGGCCGCATGCAAGGAGTCCGATATGAGCAGTAAGACATACCAACTGAATCCCGGCGATCCGGCCCCCGATATCGAGCTGCCGGTCTGGCCCGGGGATACGCTCAAGCTCTCCGATCTGCGCGGTCGCTGGGTTGTGCTGTATTTCTATCCCAGGGATAACACGCCCGGCTGCACGACCGAATCCTGCGGGTTCCGCGATGCGCTGCCCGATTTCTCGGCAGCCGATGCGGCCATCGTCGGCGTCAGCCGCGACTCGCTCAAATCGCACCAGCGCTTCAGCGAAAAGCAGGATCTGAACTTTCCGCTGATCTCCGATAGCGATGAAGCGCTGTGCCGCGCCTTCGACGTCATCCAGATCAAGAAGCTGTACGGCAAGGAATCGCCGGGCGTGGAGCGCTCAACCTTCATCATCGATCCGGACGGCCGCATCGCGCACGCCTGGCGCAAGGTACGCGTCAAGGGCCATGTCGCCGAGGTGCTCGACACGCTGAAACAGCTGCAGGCCGGATAAGCTTGTTCGACGGCAAGCGCATCCTGATCGGCATCGGCGGCGGCATCGCCGTCTACCGCGTCGCGGAACTCGCACGTCTGCTGCTGCGCCGGGGCGCCCGCGTGCAATGCGTGATGACGCGGGCCGCGCAGGCATTCGTGACGCCGCTGACCTTCGAGGCCCTGACCGGTGAGACAGTGTACCGCGAGCTGTTCGACCTGACCGCTGAGCGGGAAATGGGGCATATCCGCCTGGCCCGCCAGGCCGATGCGCTGCTGATCGCGCCGGCCACGGCCAATCAGCTGGCCAAATACGCACACGGCATATGCGACGACCTACTCAGCACCCTCGTACAGGTTCGCGAAGGACCGCTGCTGATCGCGCCGGCGATGAACGTCAGCATGTGGCAGTCGGCCGCGACCCGGGCCAATGTCGCACTGTTGCAACAGCGGGGCCACCGCTTCGTCGGGCCGGACAGCGGCGAACTGGCCTGCGGAGAAAGCGGCCCCGGCCGGCTGGCCGGACCGGAGCAGATCATGCGGGCACTGTGGCCGCTGCTGACCGAACAGCGACTGGCCGGGCAGCGCTGGCTCGTCAATGCGGGTCCGACATGGGAGCGCTGGGACGACGTACGTATCCTGACCAACCGGGCCGGCGGCAGACTGGGCGTCCACATCGCCGAACAGGCCGCCGCAAAAGGCGCCGATGTCACGCTGGTTGCCGGCCCCGGCACGCCGCAGGCATGCGCCACACTGCGGCGCATCGATGTCGAATCGGCGGCCGAAATGCTGCAGGCCTGCGAACGGGAAGCCGGCGGCGGCGATGTCTTCATCGCCACGGCCGCCGTCAGCGACTATCGCATCGCCGCGCCCCATGCCGGCAAACTGAAACGCGGCCATTCGGAGACACACCACCTGGAACTGGCCGAAAACCCCGACATCGTCGCCCGTATCGCGGCCATGCCGGAACGGCCGAAGCAGGTCATCGCCTTTGCCGCCGAACGCGAACGGCATGTTGACCATGCGCGCGACAAGCTGCGTCGCAAGCGGGTCGATGCCGTGATCGCCAACGATGCCGGACAGATGGGCGGCGATCATGGCAGAGGCTGGTGGGTCGATGGCGAACGGACCATCGAACTGGCCGGCGGCGACAAGGCCGCCTTCGCCGCACAGATTATTCAGCACATCATGGAGAACCGACAATGAATCACCCACGCGTACTGCTGCATCCAGTGTAAGACGTGACATGACCGGCGCGTTGAGCTCGCCATACCACTCTGTGACATCAAACGAACCATTCGTAGGTGCCGTGGCATTGCCGCCGCTTATGCCTTGTTGCAGGAAGCCCGGATTGATTTCCGACCCACTTTCCTCGCGGTATTCAAAACCCGTGGCGAACGCCAGGTCGCCGCCCGCTAGCTCCAGCCCGGTGCT
>JAJRVH010000015.1 GCA_021545625.1 Zetaproteobacteria bacterium | reverse complement strand
GGCAAGCCGGACCGAAAACGGATGCGGCCGTGGTGGATGATACTCTGGCCTGCACGGGCGGTGTTTTTTCAGCAGGTGGAAAAGCGGGTCCTGCAGCGTTTCAGGCATCTGGAGATTGAGTCGGCCTATCCGGCCGTGACTGCGACGACATCGCTGCTCAGGCGCATTGCCGGCATGAATGAGACGCAGGCATTGCGTCTTGAAGCCGAATCTCTGGGACGGCTGGCTGTGACGCCGAGCTGCAAGAACCTGATCCGCGTATTTCATCTCGGCGAGGCGCTGAAAAAGCAGGATGCGGTCAGACGCGGTCGGGAGGCGGCCGGGCGGATCGGCAAAACCGCCGTCTACGGCGCGGGCGTGATGGGCAGCGGGATTGCCTGGGTGGCGGCCCGCACCACCGATGTCGATTTGCACGAAGTGGCTCCCGAGCCGCTCGGGCGCGGCATGAAGGCGCTGGCCCGGCTGGCCCGCCGCGATACGAGGCGTCTGGCGCGTATCCGGCCGGCGCTCGATCACGGCGGTCTGGAGGATTGCGACGTCGTGATCGAGGCGGTGCTGGAGGAACTGAAAGTCAAACGCGGTCTGTGGCGCGACGTGGCCCGCCGCGTGCCCGACCATGCCCTGATGCTCAGCAATACCTCGTCGCTGTCGATTTCCGATATGCAGGGCAGACAGAAGGGGGCTGCTCGTATCGCCGGACTGCACTTTTTCAATCCGGCGCCGAAGATGCCGCTGGTCGAGGTCGTGGCCGGCAAGAAGACCGCCGCCGGCACGCTGGATACGACGGCGGCACTGGCCGTGGCCTGGGGGAAATATCCGGTGATCGTGGCCGACAGGCCCGGCTTTCTTGTCAACCGCTGCCTGATGCCGTTCATGGCGGCCGCCCTTCATCTGATCGAGCGGGGGCAGAAGCCGGAGCATGTGGACGGAGCCCTGAAAACCTTCGGTATGCCGATGGGCGCCATCGAACTGGCCGACCGGGTGGGGCTCGATATCTGCGAGCATGTCGGAAGCCACCTTGGCGAGGCCTATGGCGAGCGTTTCCCGATGCCGGACTGGTTCGGGCGTATGGTCAGGGATGGCCTGCTGGGGGCGAAGTCAGGGAGTGGTTTCTTTCTCTATGAGAAGGACAGGCAGCAGGGGCTCAATCCCGAACTGGACAAATATCTGGATATCGCGGTGGCCGAAGGCGGGGGGGCGGAGCATGTGCCGATGAGCGTGGCCGAGGTTGTTGACGCCTGCCTGATTCCGATGTTCATCGAGGCGCTGGCCTGCCTGCGGGAAGACGTGGTTGCGGATGCGGTGCATCTGGATGCCGCCTTTATCTTCGGTATCGGGTTCCCGCCGTTCAGGGGCGGGCTGTTGCGCTACTTCGCCAGCCGCCCGCGTCCGGAACTGCGTCAGAAGATCGCCGATCTGGGGCTTGAGATACCGGAAAACCTGGAGGTGCTGGATGACTTCGCCTGATCCTCTGGATGTCGAGCCCTGCCGGGGGCGGGAACTTGCCGGCCAGGCAAGTTGTCTGTCCGATTTGCTGCTGGCCTCCCCTCCGGCCTGGCTGGACAAGCCCATGCTTCGTTTTCGCAGGGAGGACGGAAACTGGCAGAGCTGGACGCGCATCCGCACGCAGCAGGCCGTACTGCGCGTGGCAGCCTGGCTGGAGAGCAGGGGTGTCGGGCCGGGCGACCGGGTCGGCATCCTCGGGCATAACTGTCCTGAATGGTTTATTGCCGACTTCGCGATTCTCAGGCTGGGGGCGATTACCGTACCGGCCTACTTCACCGACCCGGCCGAGGCCGTCCAGTATGTGTTTGACGATGCGGAGGTATCGCTGGTGTTTGTCGAGAACGGCGAGCAGCAGCAGAAGCTTGCCGATTACGACCGGCCGGCCATCCCCTTCCGGGGCGGGGAGGAAAGCCTGGCACGGATCGCCGCGGACGAGGCATGGGAAGGGCGGTTGCATGCGCCCTGTCCCGCGCGCGCGGATCTGGCGACGCTGATTTATACCTCGGGCACCACCGGCCATCCGAAGGGGGTGATGCTGAGCCACGGCAATATTCTCAGCGACGTGGCGGCGGGGCTGGGCGGCGTGGCCGTGTTCGAGGATGATCTGTTTCTTTCCTTTTTACCGCTGTCGCATGCATTCGAGCGCACCGTGGGTCATTTTCTGCCCGCCGCCTGCGGCGCGGAGATTGCCTATGCCGAAGATGTCACGACGCTGATGCGCGACATGCCGGAGGTGACGCCGACGATCATGATCTCGGTGCCGCGCCTGTATGAAAAGATCTATGCCGGCGTGCAGGCCAGGCTGGCCGAAGGTCCTGCGATCAGGCGCATGCTGTTCAGATGGGCGCAGAAGCTGGGCAGCGAACGATTCGAGCTCGGGCAGCAGGGGCAGTCGCTGACCGGCATCAGGGGACGGGTCTGGCATCTGCTCGACGGACTGGTCAATGCCAGGCTGCGCGAGAAGATGGGTGGGCGTATCCGCGCCTTTATTTCCGGCGGCGCAGCCCTGCACCCGGATATCGCCCGTTTTTTGCTGGCTGCCGATATCACCGTATTGCCCGGTTACGGACTGACCGAGTCATCGCCGGTGTTGACGGTGAATCGTATGGCGCGCATCAAGCCCGATACCGTCGGCCCGGCCTTGCCGGGGGTGGAACTCAGGCTTGCGGATGATGGTGAACTGCTGGCGCGCGGGCCGATGGTGATGCAGGGATACTGGAAGAAGCCTGATGCGACGGCGGCAGTGCTGGACCGTGACGGATGGCTGCATACCGGCGACATTGTCGATATCGATGACGAGGGATTTGTCAGGATTGTCGATCGCAAGAAGGAGATCATGGTGCTTTCCAACGGCGAGAATGTGCCGCCGGCGATCATCGAACAGCATCTGGTGCAGGATGCAGGCATCCTGCAGGCGATGGTGGTTGCCGATGGACGCGATTATGTCGCGGCGCTGATCGTGCCGGATGTCGATGGCATGCGGATCGCCTGGCGCCGGAGCAAAAAGCGCCCGCTGCCGGAGGACTGGCGGCGGGATGCCGAGGTCTATCGCTGGATGCTTGATCGCATGCATATCGACGAGCACGATCTGGCCAGTTATATGCAGGTGCGGGAGTTCGCGTTCGTGGACGAGGAATGGACGCAGGCCAACGGCATGGTCACGCCGACGCTGAAGCTCAAGCGTCGCGTGATCGAGGAACGCTACCGGGATCTGATCGAATCGCTGTATGTCCGACGGGAGCAGCCCCGCGAACCGGAATAGCCGTCAGGAGGCGTGCATGACAACGGGCATGCGGCGGTTGCCGAAAGCGCCCTCGAAACGTCCGAAGCAGCCCGCAATCTCCGCATTGCAGGCCGGGCATGTTCCCTGATCCGTGAGCCGGTAATCGAGAATCTCATACCAGTCGCGCACGATCAGCGGTATTCGGCAGGAGGGACAGAAGGTGGTGCCTCCATCGGTGTCGTGCACATTGCCGGTATAGACATAGTGCAGCCCCGCCTTTAGCGCGATGCCGCGTGCCCGCCGCAGGGTGGAGGACGGCGTGGCCGGCTTGTCGAGCATTTTCCAGTCGGGATGGAAGGCCGTGAAATGCAGTGGCACATCCGGCCCGAGCTGGTTGACGATCCAGTCGCACATGGCGTCCAGTTCTTCATCGCTGTCGTTTTCGCCGGGGATCAGCAGG
>JAJRVH010000242.1 GCA_021545625.1 Zetaproteobacteria bacterium | reverse complement strand
CGATGCGCTGCCGAACGAGGTGATCACCAAGGACAAGAAGTCGATTCTCGTCGACAACTATACCCGCTGGAAGATCATTGATCCGCTGAAGGTGTTCCAGGTGGCCCGCGATCAGCGTGGCGTGGCCTCGCGCATGGACGATGTCGTGCGCGGCAAGGTGCGCGAGGTGCTGGGCCAGCACACGCTGCACGAAATCGTGTCCGGTGGCGAAAAGGCGAATCTGCGTACCGAGCTGATGAAATCGATCCGCGACCGCGCGGATCGCGGGGTGCGCGATCTGGGGATTTCCGTCGTCGACGTGCGTATCAAGCGCGCCGATCTGCCGCAGGAAAACTCCGATGCCGTGTTCCAGCGCATGAAGGCCGAGCGGAACCGTATCGCCAAGGAATACCGCTCCGAGGGCGAGGAGGCCGCCAAGGAGATCCGGGCCGAGGCGGAAAAGACGCGCAAGCTGGTGCTTGCCGATGCCTATATGCAGGCCGAGATCATCCGGGGCAAGGCCGATGCGGTCACGACGCGCATCTATGCCAAGGCCTATCGGAAGGATCCGCAGTTCTACGCCTTCACCCGTTCGCTGGAGGCCTATCGCGCCTCGATCGGAGAGGGAACGCAGCTGGTGATTACGCCGGATTCGGAATTCTTCCACTTCTTCCAGCAGGCGCGCAAATAGCGCGGCATCAGGCTGCCCGTGGATGATCTGATCGTGGCGCTGGGGCTGGTGCTGGTCATCGAGGGGGCATTGTACGCGCTGTTTCCGCAGGGCATGATCCGGGCCATGCAGCGCCTGCCCGAGATCCCGCCGGCTTCACTGCGTCTGACGGGGCTGGTATCGGTGGCCATCGGCTGGCTGGTGGTCAGGCTGGTGCGCTCCTAGGCACCGGATGCCCGCGAGAGTTCCCGAAGCCCTGGCTGGCCGGATCGGCGTTTCTCCGAAAAGCGGGCGTTAGTCGGTCTTGAGAGATGCGATGCGGCGCATCAGCTGTTCGCGCTGTTTCTCCGCATGGTTCATCAGCGCCTCCTTCAGCGGCGGGTGGGCCTCGACGACATTCTTGAAACAGGCATAGGGGATGTGCGCCATCGTGACATCGCTGAGCGCGACGATATCGGCCGGGCAGCTGGACTTGCGCACGGCCAGCGTGTCGCCGATCAGTTCGCCCTGAGGGAGCTTGTAGAGAATCTGCTGCTGTTCCCGGATCGTCATGACATAGGCGGCTTCGCCCTGCACCAGCATGTCGACGATATCCAGCTCCTCGCCTGCCTGGTGAATGACCGCGCCTTCGGGGTAGGTGCGCAGCATGGTTTCCAGCGCCATGTCCTGGCGCATGTTCAGCGGCGTTTTCTGAAGCATCGGATTGACCGACAGCAGGCAGGTCATGCGCCGGAAATCGGACAGGCGGCGCAGCTCGGCCTCCAGTCCGGGGTTGTCGATCATGGCCTGGATGACCTTCTTGCGGGGTAGCTTGATGACGACGCTGTCCTTGTTGGCAACGACATCGGCGTTGCGCACGCCCGGATCGAGCAGACACCCCTCGCCGACGACATTGCCGGCCTCGACCAGATTCAGCAGGATGGTCTGGCCCCTGTCATTGGTGACGAATATGGCCAGCTCGCCCCTGAGCACAAGATACAGCGTATCGCCGGGATCGCCCTGGCGGAACAGATGCCGGCCCTCCCTGAGGCGCTGCTGGTGCATGATTTGCCAGAAGCGGTTCTGCATCTCGTCGGGCAGCAATTCGATGACCGGCTTTCTGTTCGCCTCCTCAATGGCCCGGATGCGTCCGATCTGGGGATATTGATGCAGCAGATCGTTGGCGCGACTTGTCTGGCCGCGTCTGATCAGCAGGCTGTGCAGATGTTGCAGCACCTCCTTGGCCGTCGTCTGCCGTCCGGCTTCGATCAGCAGGTCGGCATACTTGCGCAGATAGCCTTCGTTTTCCGGGTAGAGCCTGACCAGGTCGCTGTAGACGGCGAGCGGTGATTCATCCGGTTCGGTTCTTGTTTCGTTGCTCATGGCTGTGCCCGGAGCATGGGATGATACAGCATGCCTGCGATCATAGACGCATGTGCCGGAACCTTCCAGCCGCCGCTCTTGCATTGCCGGGCGCGGCTGTGAGTATTGCCTGTATATGAAGAAAGGGTTTCTCCGTGTCGCCATGCTGCTCGCGCTGCTGCCGCCCGGCGTGGCGCATGCTGCCGTGACCGAGGTCAGGGATGTGCGTCTGTGGACGGCACCCGATCACAGTCGGCTGGTCTTCGATCTTAACCGGCCGGTCAAATATCAGGTGTTCCGGCTGCATCAGCCGGAGCGCATCGTGATCGACATGCGCAGCGCCCGGCTCAAGGCGCGTTTCGACCGGCTGGCATTGCCCGATCCGGTGATCTCCGGTGTCCGCCACGGGAAGCCGGCCAAAGGCGTGTTGCGCGTGGTGCTAGACGTGAAGGAGAAGGTGCAGCCGCGTTCGTTTCTGCTCAAGCCGATGCACGGCAAGCCGAACCGTCTGGTGATTGACCTGATGCGCCCGCAACAGGCCCAGAAACAGGCCGTCCAGGCATCCAGGGCGCACGGCAGGCGCAAGCTGGTGATTGCCGTCGATGCCGGCCATGGCGGGGAGGATCCCGGTGCCATCGGACCAAGGCGCTTTCGCGAGAAGGATGTGACGCTGGCCGTGGCCAGAAGGCTGGCGCGCATCATCAACGCCAGGCCGGGCATGCAGGCCGTGCTGATCCGCAAGGGGGATTATTTCGTACCTTTGAACAAGCGCTGGAAACTGGCCCGCGCGGCCCATGCGGATATGATGATCAGTATCCATGCCGATTCGGTCAGGAGACGGGATGTCAAGGGAGCCAGCGTCTATACGCTTTCCGAGCGCGGCGCGACCGAGGACAAGGCGGCCCGGGCCCTGGCGGCCAAGGAGAACGCGGCCGACGAGGTGGGTGGCGTTGCCTTCGATCAGGTGCAGGATCCGACGGTCAGCCGCATTCTCGGAGACATGTTTCGTCGCGATAGCCTGAACAGTTCGCAAATCCTGGCCGAGGAAATCATCGGCAAGATGAAACGGGTCGGACCGATCAAGTACGATGTGCCCAAACGGGCCCGTTTCGCGGTGCTCAGCGCAATGGAGATCCCCAGCGTGCTGGTCGAACTGGACTATATCTCCAATCCGTCGAGGGAACGCAAGCTGCGCGACGCGAAACACCAGCAACGGCTGGCCATGGCGCTGTTCGACGGGTCGGTATCCTTCTTTCGCAAGATGGGGCGTCTGAAGGATGACGGACGCCGGCGCAATGCGAAGCACATGCCTTCCGTTTCCTCGTCGAGAATGGTGGCCTCGGGCCTGACCGAATGAGTCACCCTTCCTCCGTGCTGTACCGGCGTCTGCTCGGTTTTCTGATGCCGTACAAGGGACGCCTGCTGATTTCGATCATCTGCATGATCGTGCTGGCCGCCTGTACAGCGGGCATGGCCTGGCTGCTCAAGCCGGTGCTCGATCAGGCGCTTTCCGGCAAGAGCGAGACGCTGATCTATCTGATTCCCCTTGTCGTGATCGCCCTGTATCTGGTCAAGGGGGCGGCCTATTACGGTCAGGCCTATCTGATGGGTTATATCGGCCAGCGCGTGATCTTCGATCTGCGCAACGCCCTCTATGAGCGCCTGACGGCCCAGTCGCTGTCGTTTTTCGTGCATCGCAAGACCGGCGAGCTGCTGGCGCGCCTGAGCTATGACGTGACGCTGGTGCAGGCGGCCGTGAGCACGGCGGTTACCGCACTGATGCGCGATGCGATTTCGATCGTCTTTCTGCTGGCCGTGGTGTTTATTCAGGACTGGATGCTGGCGCTGATCGCGATGCTCGTGTTTCCGCTGATCATCTATCCGATCGCCCGTTTCGGCAGGAAGATGCGTCATGCCACGCTGGACGGGCAGGCGGCGATGGGCGACCTGACCAGCCTGCTGGAGGAGACGGTGAGCGGCATTCGCGTGGTCAAGGCGTTCGGTATGGAAGAATACGAACGCAGTCGCTTTCGCAGGTTTACCGGCGATTTCCTGCATCATCAGCTGCGCGTCATGCGCGTGCATGCGCTGTCGTTTCCGATCATGGAGCTGCTGGCCGGCTTCGGCATCGCCGGCGTATTGCTTTATGGCGGCCTGCGCGTGGCAGCCGGCGAAACGACGGCCGGCACGCTGGTATCCTTCCTGGCGGCGGCCATCATGCTTTACGAGCCGGTCAAGCGTCTGTCGCGGGCCAATAACGACATCCAGCAGGGGCTGGCAGCGGCCGAGCGCGTATTCGATGTGCTGGACGAGCCGATCGCGGTGCGCGACGCCGAGCATGCAGTGGAGTTGCCGCCGTTTTCCGAATCGATCGCCTTCGAGCATGTCGGTCTGGTGTATCCGGGCGCGGACAAGGCGGTGCTGAGCGATGTCGATTTCACGGTGCGGGCCGGCGAGGTCG
>JAJRVH010000241.1 GCA_021545625.1 Zetaproteobacteria bacterium | reverse complement strand
CTGCCTGTCTCGGCCGGTATTGTGATTGGCGTGCTGTATGGTTTCGGCGGCAAGTATCTGGCGCATTTCCCGCCGGCACTGTTCATGCTTTATCAGTATCAGACAACCTATTCACTGCCCGACGGAGCCCATCTGCTGCCCTGGGGGTTGTGGATCGTGTTTGTGATCCTGCAGATGGAATTTTGTGCGGTTGGCGGCTTCATCGGTGAGCTGATCATCCGCAAGCGCTTCAGCTGGGACAATCCTGATTTTCGCCATGCCGATTCCGAGGCTTTACCGGAAGAGGAAGCTCCGGACAGCGACGGGCGGGCATGAAACGCCCCGCGATTTCGGAGAAGGACAAGCGTCGCAGAAAACGCTATCTGATGGCGACGCTGATCACCTGCGTGACCCTGGCCATGGTGGGTGGCAGTCTGCACGTAATGAAGCTTGGCTCCATGCGCATGGATGAGATGCGCGCCAAGGCATCCTACGACGTCCGCGATATGCATGCCCATATCCGTGCAGCCGGTGAAGAACTGTATCTGCAGGCTGAAAACGAAAAGACAGGCCATCTGACAGTCTCCTATACACCTGCCGAGGCAGAGGCGCTGCTCAGCGAGGATCAGTGGCGGGACGTTTCGCGGATGATTCCGGTTCCCGGCGGCGTATTCACGATGGGAACCGACGATCCGCGCAGCAACGAGGCGAACCGGCCGGCCCATAAAGTGCGAACCGATGCCTACCTGATCGACAAGTACCCGGTGACGATGGCCCAGTATGCGCGTTTCATCGCGGCCAATGACTACCGGCTGCCGCTGAACTGGAAGGACGGAAGGATTCCGCGCGGTCTGGCGCTGCATCCCGTGACAATGGTGTCGTGGTATAATGCCCGCGATTATTGCGCCTGGGCGGGCAAGCGCCTGCCGACCGAGGCCGAATGGGAAAAAGCAGCCCGGGGCGATGACATGCGGCGCTGGCCCTGGGGTTCGGCCATGCATCCGGAAAACCTGAATACCTATTATACGGTGGGGCATACCACGCCGGTCAATGCCTATCCGAACGGAGCCAGCCCGTATGGGGTGATGGACATGGCCGGCAACGTACAGGAGTGGGTGGCGGATGAATTTGCTCCCTATCCGGGTACGCAGGCGGCTGACGAGGTATTTCAGGCCAAGGAAATCGATCCGAGCTATCATCGTGGTTCCGAGGAGAAGGAACGTCTGGTTTATTTCGTGATGCGCGGCGGTTCATGGAAGAGCGACCCGTTTTCAACCTACACCTATCATCGCAATTATTCGTTGCCGAACTATGCATCCGATTTTTACGGCTTCCGTTGCGCGATGGACGGAAAAGCAAAGGAGAATGGAAAATGAAGCACCTGATCCGGATTACGGGAATATTTGCAAGTCTGCTGTTTGCCTCCGAGGCATGGGCGGTGGACAGCTACCGCTTTTTGCATGTGACGATTGATACCCCGTGGATGATCTTCGTATTCCTGTTCTTTCTGGTGTTCGCGCCGATGATCCTGTCGGCCATCATTTACTGGCGTAATGCGGTCCGGCGTGACGAGGAGCAGGGGGATGAATGAGCTTTTCCGGATCATGTTTGCGAAAGCGCTGATGCTGGCATGGCTGTTCTCCCTGCCCGGTATTGCTGCGGCCGCCGGGCATGCGGCGGAGTCGGGGGCGGCGCAGTCCTCAACGGCGGTGATGCAGCAGTTCGCCACCGATGACGAGGTGGCTCCCGAACGACGTATCGAGACCAAGCGCAAGCATCAGATCCTGTTCATGATGGGAATCGCCCTGCTTGTGCTGCTGTTTCTGACCGGAGCTTTCGGCGTCGCCATGGTGGCCTTCGGCAAGGATGTGTTCGTGCCGCATATGATCTTCGCGGGGCTGAGCCTGACGCTGGCGGCTGTTCACGCGGCGACGTCCATTGCCTGGTTCTGGCCCTATTAATACGATCATCAAGTTCCGTTTCTGATGTCTATGTTGTCCCGTATGCCGTTGCTTTTGATTTATGGCGGCACGGGCATGACGGCGCTGGCCTACGAGGTGCTCTGGACGCGCATGCTGTCGCTGATGTTCGGCATCAGTATTTTCGGCGTGGTGGTGACGGTGGCCGCCTTCATGGCCGGGCTCGGCTTCGGCGCGGTGTTTGGCATGCGTTTGTACCATCGCCTTTCTGCCTCTTCTGCGCTGGCATTGCTGGCGTTGCTGGAAGCCCTGATCGCCCTGTATGCGCTGGCCCTGCCATTGCTGATGCCGGTGCTGGACCAGTGGGTGCTGTATCTCGGCGGCGGGTTGTCGCTGGCTGGCTGGCAGGGGGGGCAGGCGCTAGCTGTGTTGCTGTTGCTGGTGCCGGCCGCGATGGCGATGGGGCTGGCGTTTCCGCTTGCGCTCAGAGCGGCGTATTCATTGAGACTGTCGCTGGGGGCGATGTACGGTATCAATGCGATCGGCGGCGCCATCGGCGCGGTTTTGCCGCTGGCACTGTTGCCGGCAATGGGCTGGCGTTCGAGCTTGTGGCTGGTGGCCTTACTGGGGCTGGGGCTGGCCGCCAGCGCTGCATTTCTTTCCCGTCGCATCGGGAAAGGGACTGATGCGAACGCGGGTCGGAGCGGGGTCCGGCCGCCCTGGCCGGATTTGCTGGCCTATGCCGGAGTTGGTGCGGCCGCCCTGATGCTGGAAGTTGTCTGGACGCGTGAATACGGCATGATATTGCTGCGTACCGAATATGTGCTTGGCATATTGCTGCTGGTGTATCTGGCCGGCATCGGCCTCGGCAGCATGCTGGCCCGCTTTCTTGCTCCGCAGCGCTGGCTCAGTCTGCTGCCCCCTGTCACTGCCTTGCTGGCGGTGG
Organism: Zetaproteobacteria bacterium; assembly: GCA_021545625.1. Classification (GTDB taxonomy): domain Bacteria; phylum Pseudomonadota; class Zetaproteobacteria; order Mariprofundales; family Mariprofundaceae; genus JAJRVH01. The sequence goes on along the minus strand of JAJRVH010000241.1, from coordinate 3,234 downwards.
GCGGACAGTATCTGTTGCCGTCGATCAGTCAGTGGGCCAACGGTGCGTCATTCGAATCGCTTGCACAGGCGATGCTGCTGCAGGGACTGGCCGTATTGCTGTGTACGTTGCCGGTGACGCTGGCGCTTGGGGCCTGGTTGCCACTGCTTGCCCGTCGTGACGGATCCGAAAGCGATACGGGAGGCTGGTGGTACGGCGCGAACAGCATTGGCGCTGCACTGGGCGTGATGCTGGCCGGATTCGTATTCCTGCCGTGGCTGGGGGCTGCGACCTCGCTGTTGGCTGCTTCCGTGTTGCTGTTGTTATGCGGGCTTCGCTGGGCGAGCGGGCGACTGATATGGCCGGGGCTGACGCTTGTACTGCTGCTGGGCTGGGCGGTGCGGGAGCTACCCCCGCCGGCTGCGTTATTGCCGTCTCTCGGTGAAACATTCCTGTTATCAACATACGAGGATGCGGTGGCCCTGACGCATGTGGTTGAACAGCCGGACGGGCAACGCCTGTTGCTTTCCGATTTGCAGCGCATGGATGCATCAAGCAGTCCGATGGCTGTGACGGTACAGAAGAATCAGGCCCGCCTTGCCTTGCTGTTGCACCCCGCCCCCCGGTCGGTGCTGTTTCTCGGGCTGGGGACCGGTATTACGGCGGCCGGTTCGGCTCCTTATGGCGATATGCTGGAACGCACGGCTGTGGAGTTGTCCGAAGGTGCGATCCGGGCGGCCGCTGACGCCTTTTCTACCGTCAACGGGCAGATCGCCGGGCATATGCGTGTGGTGCGGGATGATGCCCGCCGCTTTTTGCGAGCCGACCGGAAGTCATATGACGTGATAGTCGGCGACCTGTTTCATCCGGATATGGTGGGTCGGGCAAACCTTTTATCCCTGCAGCAGTTCTCGCGCGCCCGGCAGCGGCTCAATGATGGCGGCGTGTTTGTTCAATGGCTGGCCCTGAATCAGTTTGACGTGGATTCGCTAAGGATTGTGATGCATACCTTTCGCAAGGTGTTCGGGCATGACAGGGAGGATCAGGCTTTGCTGTTTATTGATGGCTATCGCGCAGCCCTTGTCGGGCTGCGCGGCGACCGTTCGGCCGCAGAGCTGATTCGCAAACTGGCTCGCCTGCCGGAACGCGCGCGCAGGCAGGCAAGCGGAGGAGAGGGGCTGTGGACCTGGCTGGGGCGCTGCTGGGGGAGGATTCCCGATCTGGATGATGTAAGGCTTCAGGATGAATGGGCGCCGGTGATCGAGTTTACATTACCGCGCCTGCGTTATGGTGATGGAATGGATATGGCGGCTCTCTGGCGCTGGCTGTTGTCCTGGAGAGCGGATGCAGCAAAGGCAGCGGATATCTGGCGGATTTCGGATGATCAGAAGGACGCATTTATGCGTGCCTGGGCTTCGTCGGGCCTGGACGTGCGGCTGTGGATGGCCGAACTGCAGGGCGATGAGCGCAATGCGGTGCGCTGGGCCCGGTTGTCGCTTCGCGCCAACCCGCAGGATCGCTGGCCTGCCTTCGCACTGGCGGACCGGATGTATGAAAGCTTGCAGCATGGCCTGCCGCCGGGACTGGACAGAAAGGCCGCCCTGCAAAAAATACTGACACTGCGTCCGGATCATGAAATGGCAATCAGGGCGATGCTGAAACTGGCCCGGGAAAGCGGGGATGCGGCCGCGTTCGCCCGCTGGCGGGGCCGTTTGCAGGAGGTGGCCCCTCTGGCCATCGATGTGCGCGGTGGATAGGATTCAGAATATGGATTCCCGGATATCCGCCAATGATGCTCTGCGCAATATCGCCGTTATCGAAGAGCATGTGCCGGGGGCGAAGGTGCTGCACCCCGCGCGCCGCTATACCCAGATCATCACCTTGCTGGTACTGGTACTGATCCCGGCCAGCGGTCTGTTCCGGATTGATCCCGAAGCGGGCGGCTTCATCCTGCTGGACCGCCAGATCTGGTTTTCCGATATGCTGATTGTCATGGGGTTCTGGATTCTTGTGGCCAGTCTGCTGATCATGATGTACTCGCTGGTCGGCGCGGTGTTTTGCGGCTGGATGTGTCCCCAGAATACCGTATCGGAATGGGCGAACAACCTGACCGAGCGCCTGCTGGGGCGGCGGGCAAACATGATGGATGTCAGCGGGCAGCGCATGCAGGTGGCTGTGCGGCGCAAGTCATGGCTGAATTATCTTGTCCTCGGACTGGCACTGCTTGCGGCTTCGATGTTTTACGCGCTGATTCCGATGTTCTATTTCTATCCTCCCGAAGCGATCTGGTCATTCGTATCGTTTCAGTATGACGAACGTCTGGCAGGTTCCCTGCACTGGATCTATTTCGTCTGCGTGGCCGTGATGTTGATGGATATCACGGTGATTCGACATTTGTTGTGCAAATACATGTGCATCTACCGCGTCTGGCAGCATTCGTTCAAGACCCGCGACACCCTGCATATTTCCTATGACGCGTCGCGCTCGGATCATTGTGCGAACTGCAACTACTGTGTGGATTCGTGCTTTCTGGATCTTGATCCGCGCCAGCCCGAGATCTTCGACAGCTGCGTGAATTGCGGAGAATGCGTCGTTGCCTGCGACAGGCTGCACAGCCGCAGTAAAAAGCTTGAAGGGCCGGGCCTGTTGCGTCTGACGCTCGGCGATGAATGGAAGGGGCGTTACCGTGGCGCGCTGGGCTCGTTCTTCGGGCGGGCGAAGTCAGCCTTGCTGGCAACGCTGATCGGGCTGGCCATGTTTGCCGGCGGTTTGCTGAGTTACGAACCGGCCTCCTTTACCGTGGAGCGCAGCAAGGCGGGCGGCAGCGACCAGATGGTCGATTACCGGATCAATGTCGCCTATAAGCTGTTCCGGCCGGAAACCATGCATATCCGGGTCAAAGGGCTGGACGACAGGGTTTACCGGCTGGAAAAAACGGATCTGGTGTTTGATACCGCGGGGCGTCAGGATGTGTTGCTGAAGCTGGCGGCGTCATTGCCTGCCGGTCTGTATCGTTTCAGCGTCAGCGTTGAATCCGACGGCGGCTGGCGCAGCAGCTTCAATCTGGTGCATTATGCGGGCAGACAGCCCGCGCGGCCGGTGGCTGCAACGGTTTCTCCGGGTGTTTAAGGAGATGAAAGATGTCGAAACAGAACGAACATGACGATTCCCGCGAAGAACAGCAGGAGGTGCGACCGACCCACGCCGTAAAAAATGAATGGGGCGTGATCCCCGAGGACCATTTCGGCTACGCCT
>JAJRVH010000240.1 GCA_021545625.1 Zetaproteobacteria bacterium | reverse complement strand
GCGGCGATATCGCCCAGCGCGCTCAGCCGCACGCCCTTTTCCATCATCATCGGCACTTCACGCGGCAACAGGGTCGCCAGCAAGCCCATCAGGCCGCGCACCTCAAGCTTCGGACGCTCCCAGTTCTCGGTCGAAAAGGCGTACAGCGACAGCTGACGAATGCCCAGCTCGTCGGCCCATTCGACGACATCGCGGGCCCGCGCCGCCCCTTCCCGGTGCCCATCCAGACGCATCCTGCCAAGCGCCCTGGCCCAGCGACCATTGCCGTCCATGACAATGCCGACATGGCGCGGAATGCGCAACCCGGCCCCTGGCGTGCTGGAAGACATCAAACGGTCAGGATGTCTTTTTCTTTATGTTCGATAATCTGATCGACTTCGGCGATGAAGTCGTCGGTAATTTTCTGGATTTTCTCCTGCAAACGCTTGGCCTCGTCCTCGGAAAGCCCCTCTTCCTTGACCTGTTTCTTCACATCGTCATTGGCATCGCGGCGAATGTTGCGAATCGAAACGCGCGCCTTTTCACCCACCGCGCGTACCTGCTTGACCAGCTCCTTGCGGCGCTCCTCGGTCAGTTCCGGCAGCACGATGCGGATCACCTCGCCGTCGCTGGTCGGCGTCAGGCCAAGGTCGGATTTCATGATCGCCTTTTCGATATCGGCGATGATGTTCTTCTCCCAGGGGGCGATTACCAGCATGCGAGGCTCCGGAACGGAGATATTGCCGACCTGGGACAGCGGCACCTCCGAACCGTAATAGGAAACCCTGACATGATCGAGCAGGGCCGCGTTCGCACGCCCGGTCCGGATGGTCGTCAGTTCTGATTTCAGTGCGCCGATGGACTTCTCCATGCGCGCCTTTATCGCATCAAACATTGTCTTCCTCCCGTACGAGTGTGCCGACGGATTCGCCGGATACAGCCTTCAGCATCTGGCCGGGCGTGGTCACATCAAACACCACGATCGGCATCTGGTTGTCGCGACACAGAGACATGGCCGTCGCATCCATCACACCCAGGCGCTTGGTCAGTGCCTCGGTAAAGGTCAGCGTTTCATAACGGCGGGCATCGGAGCAGCGGGCCGGATCGGCCGTATAAACGCCATCCACCTTGGTACCCTTGAGCACCGCGTCGGCCTGGATTTCCATGGCCCGCAGGCTGGCTGCGGTATCGGTCGTAAAATAGGGATTGCCGGTGCCGGCGGCGAAAATGAGAATGCGGCCCTTTTCCAGATGGCGCAGCGCACGCCGCCGGATATACGGCTCGGCCACTTCCTGGATGTGCAGGGCCGAAATCACCCGCACCGTCGCGCCATGCCGCTCGATCGCATCCTGAAGCGCAATCGCATTCATCACGGTGGCCAGCATGCCCATGTAATCGGCGCTGGCCCGGTCCATGCCCGAGGCCGTGCCGCTCATACCACGAAAGATATTGCCGCCACCGATGACAATGGCCAGCTCCACGCCCGAGTTCTTGACCTCGATCAGTTCATGCGCCAGGCGGTCAATGGTTCCGGTATCAATGCCGTACGGAGTATCCCCCATCAGCACCTCGCCGGAAAGCTTCAGCAACACCCGCCGGTACGGTTGTTGCTTCTGACTTCCGGATTTACCCGAGGATGACCCCATCGACAATCAGGCGCCCTTGACCTGGGCCGCCACCTCGGCGGCAAAATCATCTTCCTTCTTCTCGATGCCTTCGCCCAGCTGGTAGCGGGTCATCGAAACGACCCTGGCATCGCCGATAGCCTTGCCGACCTTCTGGTCGGTATCCATGACAAAGTCCTGCTCCAGCAGGCAGACCTCGGAGTAGAACTTGTTCAGCTGACCTGTCACGATCTTCTCGACAATCGCTTCCGGCTTGCCGCTGGCCATGGCGCGCTCGGTCAGCACGCGACGCTCGCGCTCGACGGCCTCGGCATCGACATCGTCGCGGGAAATATAGGCCGGATTGGCAGCGGCGACATGCATCGCCACGCCGCGCGCGGTTTCCTGATCGACATCGCCCTCGAAACCGACCAGCACCCCGATCTTGCCGGCGCCATGCACATAGGCCGCGGCCGTGCCGCCCACCTCGATGCGCTGGAAGCGGCGAATGGTGATGTTCTCGCCGATCGTCGCAATCAGCTGCGACAGCGCCTGCTCGACATTCAGCTCGTCATCGAACGGCAATGCCTTCAGCGCCTCGACATCAGCCGGCGCCTTGTCCAGCACGATCTTCGCAACCGCATCGACAAAGCCGATAAATTTCTCATTCTTGCTGACGAAGTCGGTTTCGGCATTGACCTCGATGATCACGCCCCTGCCGCCATCGGTCAGGGTCGCCACCACGCCTTCGGCGGCCACGCGGCCGGCCTTCTTGGACGCAGCCGACAACCCCTTCTTGCGCAGGAAGTCCACCGCGGCATCCATGTCGCCGCCGGTTTCATTCAGCGCCTTCTTGCAATCCATCATGCCCGCGCCGGTCAGCTCGCGCAGTTTCTTTACATCAGCAGCCGTAATCTGGCTCATTCGTTCCTCCGGAAATCAGTTAATTAAGTCTGTTATTCGATCAGGCGGCCGCTGCGTCCTGCGCATCATCGCCGGCAACCTCGGCGGCAGCCTCTTCAGCGTCCGCTGTCATCGCCTCGACGATATCGGCGCCGTCCTCGGCATTCTCAAGCTGCCAGGCCTCGGTGCCTTCCAGCAGTGCATCGGCAATCTTGCTGCAGAACAGGCGCACGGCACGAATGGCATCGTCGTTGCCCGGAATGATATAGTCCAGATTGCTCGGATCGCAGTTCGTATCGACGACGGCGACCACCGGGATGCCCAGCTTCTGCGCCTCCTTGACCGCCAGGTCTTCCTTGCGCACGTCGATAACGAACAGGCAGTCCGGCAGCTGCAGCATGTCCTTGATACCGCCCAGCGAGCGCTCCAGCTTGTCCAGCTCGCGCTGCTTGTGCAGGGCCTCCTTCTTGGTCAGCAGCTCAAATACGCCCTCTTCCTTCTGGCGCTGCAGATCCTTCATCTTGCGCACGGACTGCTGCACGGTGGCGAAGTTGGTCAGCGTGCCGCCCAGCCAGCGGTGGTTGACATAGAACTGGCCTGCGCGGGCCGCCTCTTCCTTGATCGCATCGCGCGCCTGGCGCTTGGTGCCGACAAACAGCACGCGACCGCCGGCAGCGGCCAGTTCGTGCATGAACGAATAGGCTTCGTTGGCCATGCGCAGCGTCTTCTGCAGATCGATGATATGGATGCCGTTGCGCTGACCAAAGATGTAGGGAGCCATCTTGGGATTCCAGCGACGGGTCTGGTGGCCGAAATGCACACCGGCTTCAAGCAGTTGTTTCATGGTAAATTGAGACATAGGTCCTCCGTTGTTATTCCTCCACGGTCCGCGACCTTCCCCTGCCGGGGCGGCACAATGGATCGGTCCGTGTGCGAATTTGCCCGTCATCGACGGGCTGCCGATGCGAGCGGCGCGCTTTCTAACGAAAAGCAGGCCTTTTTGCAAGCATCAGCCTGCGCCCGGCACCCCCAGCGCCAGACCGGTCAGGAAACGGGCAGATCCCATGATCAGCGGCCCGATCGTGGCCTGAAAAAAGCCGGTCACCAGCAACAGCACAACAATCAGGAAACCGAACGGCTCCAGCCGCGACAGCTGATAGGCCAGCGGCCCCGGCAACAGCCCGACAGCGACGCGGCCGCCATCCAGCGGAGGCAGCGGAATCAGGTTGAAGATGCACAGCACCAGATTGATCAGGATCGATGCCTGACACATCAGCGCCAGCGGCTCGGCCGCCCACAGCATGGCCGCCGGCAGGTGTACGGCAATCCACAGCAACATGGCCGAGGCCAGCGCCAGCAGCAGATTGGTGGCCGGGCCGGCCAGTGCCACCCAGACCATGTCCCGCCGGGGATTGCGCAGGCGGCGGAAATCGACCGGCACGGGCCTGGCATAGCCGAACAGGAACGGCGAACCGACAATGATCAGCGCCAGCGGGATCAGCACCGTGCCGACCGGATCAATATGCCTGATGGGATTCAGCGTCAGCCGCCCCATCCAGCGGGCCGTGCCGTCCCCGAGCCGGTCGGCCACCCAGCCGTGCGCGACCTCGTGCAATACGACCGCCAGCACGACCGGCAGGGCCCAGATGCTGATCCCCTGGATGATGGCGTTGATATCCATGGCGGCAGACTAACCATCTGCGCGGCGGAAGAAAGCGCGGCCGCAGCATGCGCGCTTCCCAAGCCGTCCTCCGCGACTAGGCTTGCGGCCATGCAGATCAGTGGCAATACGCAAACCCTGTACGAACGGCTCGGCGGCGAAGCCGTGCTGCGCAGGCTGGTTCAGCGTTTCTACCATCATATGGACAGCCTTCCGGAAACGGCAACCATCCGTGCCATGCACGCCAACGATCTGGGCGGTGCGCAGCAAAAGCTGTTCATGTTCCTGTCCGGCTGGACGGGCGGACCGCCGCTGTACATCCGCGAATACGGCCATCCTCGGTTGCGGCTGCGCCACCAGCCGTTCGCGATCGACGAAGCCGCCCGCGACCAGTGGATGCTGTGCATGTCTCATGCGCTGGATGAGGTCGTCGAGGGCCGGGCCCTGCGCAACGAACTGCTGTTCGCGCTGCACGAGGTGGTCGACTTCATGCGCAACCGGCCATAAGCCCCGTGTTCAGCATGCATCATGTGGCCTTAAGCGTCTCCGACCTTGGGACGTCGATCGGGTTCTATGCCGCTTTCGGCTTTGCCCCCGTATATCGGTGGCAGGCCGAAGATGGCTCGCTGGCGATCGCGCAGCTGAAACTGGATGGCATACTGCTCGAGCTTTTCTGTTTTGCCGCCAGCACGCCGGCGCCGGCTTCATCGAAACAACTGGCCAGCGATCTTCCCCGCATCGGGATCAAGCATTTCGGCCTGCGCGTGCCCGATATCGGGGCCGCACTGGAACGGCTCCGGGCGGCAGGCCTTGCCGGCGACATCCAGGTGATGCACGGCCGCACCGGCATCAATTATTTCTTCATCAGGGATCCGGACGGCATCCTGCTTGAAATCGTGCAGGACGACAGGCTGCTGCCCGGGGAAAGGTCCGGCTGAACACTCGCGGCCCCGTAACTTCCGGGACCGGTCCGGCAAGTCACTGCGGCTTTTCAGGGCCTGTTTACACTACGGTCACGCTTGTCGAAGGCGCCGGATTTGATGCGCTGCAAGGCATTTCGAGCGGAATGTGCTGGTTGCACACCCGCGAGGAATAACGCCGCAACGCGCAAGGGCCGACGCCATTCCCGAATGGGCCGCGCCCCGAATGGCGCGTGCCTGCGTTGCCCGCCGCTTATTGGGCCCTGCCAAACCGCGCGGCTTGCGCCTTGGCTCGCATCCATTCGGCGCTGCAGCGGCTGCGCCGTCCGTAGTGTAAACAGACCCTAGCATCTGAAGCGAGGCGGATATGCGGCTGGGCCTGCCCAAAGAGATCAAGAATCGCGAACACCGGGTCGCGCTGACGCCGGAGGGCGTGCGGGAACTGACGGCACGCGGACATCAGGTCTGTGTGCAGGCGGGAGCCGGCGAGGGCAGCGGCTTTACCGATGATGGCTACGCCGATGCCGGCGCGCAGCTGGTTGCGGATGCAGCCGGAGCCTGGGATGCGGAGCTGGTCGTCAAGGTCAAGGAGCCGTTGCCTGAAGAATATGCCTTTTTGCGACCGGGCCAGATCCTGTTCACATTTCTGCATCTGGCCGCGGCCCCGGAACTGGCCGCCGAACTGATGCGCAGGAAGGTTTGCGCGATCGGCTATGAAACGGTCCAGCTGGACGATGGCAGTTTGCCGCTGCTGGCGCCGATGAGTCAGGTGGCCGGGCGCATGGCCGTACAGCTTGGGGTACGCTTTTTGCAGCGGGAGAATGCAACACCGTTTCAGGGTATGGGACGGCTGGCCGGCGGCATTGCCGGTGTTCCGGCGATCCGGACGGTGATTCTCGGAGGCGGCAATGTCGGACGCCATGCAGCGGCCTCGGTTGCCGGGCTGGGCGCCGATGTGACGATTCTGGAAGCGAATGGCGACCGTATCGCCGGTTTGGCGAAAGCCTTTCCGGCCATCGATGTGCGCCTGTATGGTCACGACAGCCTGATCGGGTTGCTGCCCGGCTGTCAGTTGCTGATCGGCGCGGCCCTGCTTCCGGGGGCGCGCGCGCCGCGTCTGCTTCGGGCCGCCGAGATCGGCCTGATGCCCGACCGGGCGGTATTCATCGATGTGGCGATCGATCAGGGAGGAATCAGCGAAACGAGCCGGCCGACCACCTATACCGAGCCCGTGTATCCGGAGTCGGGCGTGCTGCACTGCTGTCTTCCGAACCTGCCGGCCGCGGTGCCGGAGACCAGCACCCGGGCGCTGACGACGGCAACGTTTCCCTACGTGATGCGGCTGGCCGATGACGGGCTGGAGAAGGCATTGTCCTCGACGCCGGAACTGGCATGCGGGGTGAATATTCGCGATGGTCTTATCGTGCACCCGGCGCTGGCCGGATCCCTGCAGGCGGGGACGCAGGGCTGACGGTTCAGGGAACCGGCAACTGGGGAATCGCCGCCTGTGGCATTGGCCCGGACAGGGACTTCAGAAAAGCCTCCAGATCGTGCATGTCCCGCCCGCTGAGGTGCAGCGGGATATCGGTGCTGCTGCCTCCGGCGTTATAATAGCGGATGACCGATATCAGCGTCGGCTTCTGACCTGCATGCATATAGGGGGCGCTCAGGGCCGCCTGGCGCAGATCCGGCGTGCGAAAGGCATTACGGTCGCCTGGCATGTGCGTGATTTCGTAGCGCCCGGGATCAATGCTGTTCAGGCGGCTGCGGTGGAACTTTCCGTCGCTGAAGGCGGGCGGGGCATGGCAGGCGATACAGCCGGCCTTGCCGGTAAAGAGCGCGAAGCCGCGCCGGGCGGCTGCGGACAGGGCATCCGGGTCGCCGGCAGCCCACTGGTCGAACGGCGTGTTTCGCTGCACGATCGTGCGCAGGAACGTGGCCAGCGCCGCGGCCACCTCCGGCAGGGAAATGTCCTGCGTTCCGAACGCGTCGGCAAAGCGCTGGCGATAGCCGGGCATGCCGCGCAGGGTCGCCAGCATGCCGTCGATGTCGATGTAGATGCCCTGGAGATGCTCGCTGACGGCCGCCTCGAGGCTGGAGGTCCGGCCATCCCAGAAGAAGTTGTCGCGATAGGCGACGTTGATCAGCGACGGGGTATGACGGGGCATGCTGTGCAGGCCGCTGACGCGCGAGCGGGGCAGGCCGTCGGCCCAGGCGAGGCCGGGGTTATGGCAGTTCAGACAGGAAAGGTTTTTGCCCGGACTCAGGCGCGGGTCGAAGAAGATCAGGCGACCGAGCTCGGCCTTGGCGGTACTGTAGGGATTATGATTCGGGAAGGAGGGTTCGGGAAGCAGCCAGTCCGTGAGATCCGCTTCCGCAGCGCTGGCGGCAAAGGCCGGGCACAGGGAGAACAGGAAGAGCAATACAAACAATCGGCGATCAGCGCGCAAGGACAACCTCCTGTCGGTCTTTCGCTCCGCCCCTGTCCCCTGGCGCCATTGTAAGGCCTGCGGCCACGTTTGAGAAGCCGTCAGGCATGTGCATCGGGATAGGGAAGCGGGTCTTCCCGGCCGAGTTCCCGAAAGCCCTGCCGGCGGTAATGGCATGAGTCGCAATGGCCGCAGGGCATGCCGTCGGGTCGCGGATCGTAACAGGAACGCGTCAGGACGTAGTCCAGTCCCAGCTCCAGTCCCAGCGCGATGATGGCTGATTTGTTCAGCCGGATCAGCGGAGCCGCGATTTCCAGTTCCTGTCCTTCGCTGCCGGCTCTGGTGCCGAGGTTGGCGGCGCGAATGAAGGCATCGAGAAATGTCTGCCGGCAGTCCGGATAGCCGGAGTAATCGACGACATTGGCGCCGATCACCAGCTTCGTCGCGGCGACCGTTTCGGCGACAGCGGTGGCCAGCGACAGGAAGATCAGGTTGCGGGCCGGCACATAGGTGACCGGGATGCCTTCCCTGCCGGCCTCGTCTTTCGGCACGGGCATGTCCGTGGTCAGCGCCGAATGGCCGATGCTGCCAAGATCGACCCGGATGGTGCGATGATCGACGACGCCGAGGGATTCGGCAACGCGTTCGGCCGCCTCCAGCTCGATGCGATGCCGCTGGCCGTAGTCGAAGGCCACGCTGTGACACAGCCACCCCTGCCTGCGGATCGCCCAGGCAAGCGCGGTGGCGGAGTCCAGGCCGCCTGACAGCAGTACGACGGCTCGGGACTCAGACACCGGTCGCCTCCGCGCCCCAGATGATCTTGTGCAGCTGGACCTGCATGCGCACCGGCAGCCTGTCCTCGATGATCCAGACGCTCAGGTCCCGCAGCGACAGGCGTTGCCAGGCGGCGGAAAAGAGCAGCGGGATATTCCTGTCCGTCAGCCGGTGCCTGCGGATAAAGTCCCGGCTCCATTCATAGTCGGCCCGGCCGCAGAGCACGAATTTCAGTTCGTCGCCACTCCGAAGATTGGCCAGGTTGCTCAGCCGGTTGCTGCCGCATTCGCCGCTGTCGGGCGTCTTGATATCGACGATGCGACGCACATCGGCGGGCACCGCCTCGATTGGCAGGGCACCGGATGTTTCCAGCTGCACGATGCCATCCAGGCGGCAGAGCGACTCAAGCAGCGGCATGCATGCGCGCTGGGCCAGCGGCTCGCCGCCGGTAACCAGCACCAGCGGGTTTCCCAGTTTCCGCACGTGTTCGACGACAGCGTCGATGGACATGACATCGCCGCTGTCGAAGGGAATGGCCTGCGGCGTATCGCAATAGCTGCACTCCAGCGGGCAGCCTGCAAGGCGGACAAAGGTGCAACGCATGCCCGCCAGCGTGCTTTCGCCCTGGATGCTCTGGTAGATTTCGTGGATCCGTACTGTGGATGAAGCGGAAATGTCTATCGCTTGTTCTCCGTGGCGGCGCGCATGGCGGCCAGCGCCGAGCGCGCCTGTTCGGCGGCCGTGCTGTCCGGGTGTTCATGGATCAGCCGCTGATAGAAGGCCATTGCCTTTTTCGCGTGTCCCTGTGCCTGCTGAAGCTGTCCGAGCTTGAGCAGGGCTGCGGCATGTTTCACACTGTCGGGGTAGTGTTCGACGACCTGTCCGAAGGCATTGATGGCGGCCTTTTCCGCATGTTGCGCGAACAGGCTTTCCCCGAGCCAGTACCAGGCCTGGTCGGTATATTCTCCCTTGGGATAACCTTTCAGGAGTTCGGCGAAGCCCTGGCTGGCCTCTTCGTAGCGACCGCTTTTCAGCGCCAGATAGGCGGCCGTGTAGGCGTTCTTTTCCGCCTCGCGATGCTGCAGGTCGGGCTTGTCGGTCCCTGTCTTGACGGTTGGCGGCTTGATGGCGGTGACGCGGCTGTCGCCGGTAGCGGCCGGTCTTGCGGCCGGAGCGGGTTTCGGGCGGATCTCGGGAGGCCTTGAACGGATGTTTTCGAGAGCGTCCGACAGGGCCCGGATCTGGGCCTGCTGCATCTGCAATTGCTGTTCGAGAGCGGCCATTCTGTCATTCAGCGTAGCGGTGGAGGTCTCGCGGTCGAGGCGATGCTGCTGCAGGCTCTGCTCGATGGCCGACAGCCGCTGCTGCATGTCCTGCTGTCTCTCTGCATCGCGGCTCTTGCCGGAGGAGGCGCAGCCGTCGAGTGCGAACGCGCATAACAAAAGAACGGCCACCGGCATGACCGGTGACCGTTTCTTCTGAATCAGGATCTGATGTTTAGCGGGTGACAATGTCCGCATGACGGTTCTGGGCCCAGCAGGCTTCGCCGGTGCCGTGGCAGACGGGACGCTCTTCACCAAAGGAGACGGTGTCGATACGGTTGCTGCTCACACCGCGGGCAACCAGATAATTCTTGACGCTGTCGGCGCGTTCCTGGCCCAGGGCCAGGTTGTATTCGCGGCTGCCGCGCTCGTCGCAGTTGCCTTCGATCTTGATGTTGACGCTTTGGTTGCTGTTCAGCCAGGCGGCATAGGCATCCAGCGTGGCCTGAGCGGAGGCATCCAGTTCAGCGCTGTCAAACGCGAAGTACACGGAGTTGGTGGACGGCTTGCTGACGGGCTTGACACTGGAGACGGCGGGGGCCTCCTGGGCTGCCGGTTCGGCCGTGACGGTTTCCTTTTTGGCGCAGCCGGCGAACAGGAGTCCGGCAGAGGCCAGCGCGATCATGGCCAGTTTGATTGAACGATGTGAATTCATTACTTCCTCCCTCAGGGTTCGTTGAATAAACGGCATAGTGACATTAGGCTATTTGTAGTCAACCTCGAATCGAATTGCAACCGGGCGCCGATATCAGTGTTTTGACCAGGCCGGCTCGGAGGCGTCGACGGCTGGCGAGGTGATCGGTTCGGCCCTGCCCCCCCAGGCGGGCACGCGGTAGATGCGCCGGATGCCGTGTTCCTCGGCCGAATAGAGCAGCATCTTGCCATTCGGAGACCAGACCGGGGATTCCACCCGCTGGCCGGTAGCCAGATAGCGGATGTCGCTGCCGTCAACCTTGACCGTCGCAACCGCGTAGGCCCAGTCTTTCTTCGAGATCATCGCGATACGGTCGCCCAGCGGCGACCAGGCCGGCGAGGTGTTGTAGTGGCCGACGGTGCTGACCAGCACTGCCTTGCCGCCGGTCAGCGGCTTGCGATACACCTGCGGATGGCCGCTGCGATTGCTGACGAAGGCGATCTGGCTGCTGTCCGGCGACCAGGTCGGCGTTGTATCGATGCCGCGGTTATGGGTGAACACGCGCCAGGTCTTCGTCTTGATGTCGTAGATATGGATATCGGTGTTGCCGGTGTAGGACAGGGTCGCCGCCACATAACGGCCGTCGGGCGAGAATTCCGGCGTACTGTTCAGTCCCTTGAAGTCGCCGAAAACGCGGCGGCTTCCGGAACGCAGGTCGAAGAACTCCAGGCGCGGATGGTTGCCGACATAGGTGTTGAGCGCCACGACATTGCCGTCCGGCGACCAGTCGGGGGAGAGCAGTAGCGTGAAGTTTTT
>JAJRVH010000239.1 GCA_021545625.1 Zetaproteobacteria bacterium | reverse complement strand
GACGGCCCATTCCGGCCGGTTTTCCATCAGGATGGCCACGCGGTCGCCGGCGCGGATGCCGGCGCGGATCAGGCCGCTGGCGACATGGCGGATGCGGTTGACCAGATGGCCATAGGTGACGGGCAGGTATTCGCCGTTCTTCCGGTACCACTGGGCCGGGCTGCTCCCCTGTTGCGCCTCGACCTGGAACAGCGCATCCGGAAGCGAGGCGCGCGAGGCGATATCGGCGGGCGTAACGATCATGAGACCGCCTTGTCCTCCTGTTCCCCCTCGGCTTTTCCGGTGGCCTTTCGGGTCTTCCGCGAGGCGCGGCGACGCGGCCTGGCGGGTTTCGTGTCTGCGGCTTCTTCTGCGGCCGGGCGGTCCAGTTCCATATGGATCGACAGCGTCAGATGGGTGATGGTAATCAGCGGCACGCTGGCGATGGCGGCCAGCAGGGCGCCGACCGTGACGAGGCCGACGAGATGCGCGATACCGCCCCAGAAGCCACTGGCATCGATGACGGCCCGGAACGCATCGGCAGCGGCATAGTCGGCAAGGCCCAGCGTGATCTGCAGACCGAGCCACAGCGGCGACAGCACCAGCACCGCCACCAGGCAGGTGGCCAGCATGCCTCCCAGGTTATAGATCAGCAGTTCCGGCCAGCGCCGGCGGAGCATCCGCCAGGACGCATCGCGGACACTGGCCGCATCGTCGTCGCCGATGACCACGCGCGCGGCGATATTGAACAGGGCCAGAAGCAGCGCGATGGCGACCAGCGTGTTGAGCAGCAGCAGCGGCACGCCGATCAGTGCCAGCAGCAGCAGGCCGATGCCCGGGATATTGGTCAGGGCCAGTAGCAGCATCTCGGCCAGCAGCAGTAGCAGCAGCAGGCCGATGCCCCATACCGGCAGCATGACCAGCGACGCGGCGCGTCCCCAGGCGAAACAGGCGGCCTGGCGCGGGTTTGGAATATCGTTTCCCCGTTGCGACTGGTGGATCTGGTGAGCGGTGGCGGTCAGGCCGAACAACAGCCAGGCCAGTGTCGCCGCGGTGCCGGTGAAATGCAGAAAGACGCTGGCGAAATCATGGCCGTCGACATGGAACACGCCGAAGATCACGACGGCGCCGAGGATGGTGGCGGCCATCGTGATCAGCAGGCGAGGACGCAATGAACTGCGCGCGGCGGCGACCACCTGATCCGGATTGAAGAATTTCAGAGCCATAACGGTTTTCCCTCCCCCTGCCGATAGCGCGGAAAATCCCGGTAACGGCCAGCTTAGCCGAGTTGAGCGTCTCCGCAACCGCCGCATTCGATTGACCTTGAGGGTTGCAGTCTCATAATGACCCATGCCGCTTGCAGCGGCGCGTTCAACGGCTTATCAGGAGGGGAAGGTATGGGACAGCGTGTATGTATTATCGGTGGCAGCGGGTTTGTCGGGCGCGCTATCGTCCGCCAGGCTGTCGCGCAGGGACACGAGGTCACGGTGGCCTGCAGGCACCCGCAGCGTTCGCGCGATCTGCTGGTCGAAGGCGTGCACCTGCGGCGCGTCGATGTCGTTGACGGTCGCGGCCTTGACGAGGCGGTGGCCGGCGCCGATACGGTGATCTATCTTGTCGGCCTGTTGTTCGAAAAGGGGCGCTATACCTTCGAGGCGGCGCATGTGCACGGCGTCGAGCATGTGTTGGAAGCCTGCAAGCGCGCCGGCGTTAAACAGTATCTGCATATGAGCGCACTGGGAGCGGGGCAGATTCCGGCCAGCAAGTATGCGCGCACCAAGGGTGAAGCCGAGGGAGTGGTGCGGCGCTGCCCGATGCAATGGACGATTTTCCGTCCGTCGATCATTTACGGCGCCGGCGACAACTTTTTCAATCAGTTCAAGGCCATGACGCGTTCCCTGCCGGTATTGCCGGTGATTTCCGGCGACACGCGTTTTCAGCCGGTATGGGTCGAGGACGTGGCCCGGGCGTTCGTGCAGGGCATCGGCAACAGGCATGTGGCGGGCAAGACCTTCGAGCTCGGGGGGCCGAAGTCCTATACGTTCAGGGAGCTGCTGGAGATGTTGCTTGCCGAGCTGGGTCGCAGGCGCATCCTGTTGCCGGTACCGGGGCCAATCGCCCGCCTGATGGCGATGTTCATGCAGTTTTTGCCGAAGCCGCCGCTGACGCCGGATCAGCTGATCCTGCTCCGCCATGACAATGTCGTGGAGGGCGATCCGTTCCCGGCCGAATTCGGCAAGGCGGCCCGCCTTGAGGCCGTGCTGCCCGCCTATATCCATGGTTCCAGCGCCGAACAGCTGCAGCAGACGCTTAACCATGCGCGCAGCCATTATCGCAAGGGCGGCGCTTGAACGACGTTTCACTGTGGCAGGCGGCCGGCGTGCTGGCGGCCTATCTGCTCGGAGCGATACCGTTCGGACTGCTGTTGTCCCGTCTGATCAGCAGGCGCGATCCCCGGGAGCACGGTTCGGGCAATATCGGCGCGACCAATGCGCTGCGTACCGGCGGCAAGCTGGTCGGCGCGCTGACGCTGCTGGCCGATATCGGAAAGGGGGCGCTGGCCGTGGAGCTGGCGCTGGCCGCCGGCTGGACGGAGTTCTGGGTCGCGGCCGTGGCCATGGCCGCCTTTATCGGCCATATCTTTCCCGTCTATCTCGGCTTCAGGGGAGGCAAGGGCGTGGCCACGATGTTCGGGGTGCTGATTCCGTGGCAGCCCTGGGTCGCGGCGGCCGCCTTTGCCGTCTGGCTGCTGGCCCTGCGCCTGAGCCGTTATGTTTCGCTGTCCTCGATCCTGGCCGGGCTGGTGTTGCCGCTGGCCGCCTGGCTACTCGGCGGAAGCCTGCCGATGGTGGTTCTGTGCATGGCACTGGCCCTGCTGATGATATGGCGGCATGCCGACAATATCCGTCGTTTGCTCGCCGGCACGGAGCCGACGACGGTCGACGACAGGAAAGCGAGGGAAGGCGGCAATTGAGGCGACCGCCCGCTTTACCCGGTTGCGCCGGAAAAGATATTGTGCCATTCTTTGATAAATTCATAGTTTAGGCCGGGAGGCTCACATGAAACTTCAACCATTCTTCCTAATGCTGCTGGCCGGCATGATGTTCTTTTCCCCCCCCGCGGTGCAGGCCGACAAACTCGATATGCCAGTGGTGACGGCCGACGATCTCAGGCCCAACCTGCCGCAACCCTATATCGTCAAGAAGGGCGATACGTTGTGGGATATCGCCAAATACTTTTTCAGGGATCCCGAGCGCTGGATCAAGATATGGGAGCGCAATCTTTACATTACCAATCCCGACCTGATCTATCCGGGCAACGAGATCTGGTTCGATGCCAGGAGACAGAAACAGGGCGGTCTGACGAAGGTGCGGCCGCAGCCCCGGGTTGTCGTCAAGCCGGTGGAACGGCTGGAAAGCACGATGGACGCCAGCCTGTTGCTGACGGCCCTGCGCCGGCAGGATTTCATCCAGCCGGGCGAGGTCAACGGCATCGGCCATATCCTCGATTCGGAGGACGAGCGCATCAATTACGGCGCCAATGACCGGCTGTATCTGAAATTCGACAAACCGGTCAGGGAAGGGGATGTTTTCGATATCTTCCGCACCGGCGATCCGATACGCGATCCGCGCAGCGGCGAGGTCGTCGGCGTGCTGGTCAATCATCTGGGGCAGCTGCAGGTGACCTCCAGCGCCGACGGCATCTATCGTGGCACCGTGCTGACCGCGTTCGAGGAGATTTCGCGCGGCGACCGGCTCAAGCCGGCCAAAGACGTGGATACGCGTATCGTGCCGACCTATCCGGGCGGCAACCTGAACGGCGCGGTGATCTATATCCGCAACGATGCGGCCGAGGCTGGCCAGAATCAGGTGGTCGGCATTACGCTGGGCCTGAGCGACGGCCTGCAGCCGGGGACGGCGCTGTCCGTGCATCGCCAGGGACGCGTCGTGATGGACGAGGTGACCGGAGAGTCCGTGCGCCTGCCGGAGGAGAAGATCGGCGAGATGCTGGTACTGGTGCCGCAGAAGGATGCCTCCATCGCACTGGTGACGCATTCCAGCGGCCCGATCAATATCGGCGACTCGGTACGCAACAAGGCCTCGCGCTGACGGTGTTGCGCATTTGAGCGGCCCGGCCGCCGACAAGCGATCGATCAGCGGCGCAGCCATATCCTGGCTGCGTCTGTCGTTGGTGCGCGGCATCGGGCCGTTGACGGGAAGGCAGCTGCTGGCCCGTTTCGGCGATATCGACGCGCTGTGGCAGGCCAACAGGGAGGAGCTGGCCGCCATCGAAGGTATCGGGCCGCGCCTGCTGTCGGCCCTGCTGGACAGCAGGCCGGAGGCGGCGCGCGAGGTGGCCGGGCGCTGCCTGGAACAGGGGATCGGCATGCTGTGCCCCGACGATACGCACTGGCCTTCGGCATTGCGGCATATCGAGGATGCGCCGCTGGTATTGTTCGTGAGCGGAGATACGCGGAGCCTGAATCATCCGGCGATGCTGG
>JAJRVH010000238.1 GCA_021545625.1 Zetaproteobacteria bacterium | reverse complement strand
GTCGCCGCTGGACGTATTGTTGCCGGGGCCGGACATTGTCAATGTGTTCATGGTCGACAAGGCGCGCTCCCGCCTGTTCGTGTTCGAGCGGGGTGATGACGGCAAGCTGACGCGCATTGCCGATGAGTATGTGGTCACGGGTTCGGCCCGGGGCGACAAGCTGGCCGAGGGCGACGGGCGCACTCCCAACGGCATTTATCGTTTCGTCAAAAAGCTGCAGGGGCGGGACCTGGAGGCCCGTTACGGGCCGGTAGCCTTTCCCATCGATTATCCCAACGAGCTGGATCGCCTGCACGGCAAGCAAGGGCACGGCATCTGGATGCACGGCTACCCGGTCGACGTGCAGCGCCGGCCGCCGCAGGATACCCGCGGCTGTTTTTCGCTGCCCAATCCGCGTCTCGTGGCCCTGGCCGACCATGTCCGGCTGGGCAAAAGCTGGGTCATTGTCGGCGAGAATTTCCGTTTTGGCCGCGATGATGCGCGACAGCAGTTGCGCCAGTCGGTGCTGGATGCGCTGGACTCCTGGCGCCGGGACTGGATGTCGCTGGACAGCGAGGCCTATCTTGCCCATTACCATGCCGCTTTCCGTTCGGGCAACCGCGACCTTGCCGCCTGGAAGCGCTACAAGCGGCGCGTCAATGCGGCCAAGCGCTTTATCGATGTCCGTTTCGAGAAGCTGAACCTGATCCATGATCCGAATCGCTGGCCGGAGGGCGAGGTCGTGGTGGCCGAATTCGATCAGATCTACCGTTCCAGCAACTATGCCGACCGGGGGCGCAAGCGGGTCTATCTGGCGCGCACATCGGCGCAGGAGCCATGGCGCATTCTGATCGAGGAAACGGTGAAACAGTGAGCGAACAACAGGGCAAGGTCGAGGACCTGTCGGTCCGGCGTCTGCAGCAGCTGGCCGACGAGAACCGGGAGCTGCGTCAGTACGTCGCCGAGGTGATGAGGCGGCTGAGAGCCAATGAGCGCCTGTTTTCGCATCTGTTCGAGCTGGAATCGCAGGTGCTCAAGTCCACCGATCCGGAGGATCTCTGTTTCACGCTTCTGCGGGGACTGCGCACGGGGTTCGCTCTCGACTTCGTCCGCTTCTGGGTGGATCGCTCCAGCTTCATGGGCGGCCGCAAGCTCGACGGTCTTTCCGAGCGGGATCTCGTCTGGATTGAAAAAGGCGAGATCCAGCAGATGGGGCTGGCAAGAAAGCGCGTCTGGCTGATGCAGCTGTCGTCCGACAAGGGGTTTGACTGGCTCGACGCCCAGGACAGGCATCTGGGTTCGCTGGCCCTGCTGACCCTGGGGAATCTGGACAATCCGTTCGGTGTGCTCGGGCTCGGCTCCGTGGACAGGGATCGATTCGCTCCGGATCAAAGCACTGATTTTCTTCAGCACCTGGCGCAGGTGGTCGGCCTGACGCTCGAGCATGCGGTGGCGCGGGAGCGCCTGGCGCGTCTGGCGATTACCGATTCGCTGACCGGCAGCCATAATCGCCGATTCCTGCAGCCGCACAGTCACCAGCCGCTTTCCCAGTGGTTCGGGCGCGATTGCGGCGTGGCCTGCCTGTATGTCGACGTCGACGATTTCAAGGCCATCAACGATCGCCTCGGGCATACGGCCGGCGATGATGTGCTGGCCATGGTATGCCGGGTGATCCGGCAATATGTACGCTCCCAGGATCCGCTGATACGGATGGGGGGTGACGAGTTTGTCGTGCTGTTGCCCGGCTGCTCCGAGCAGAAGGCGGAAGAGATTGCCGGGCGTATCGTCAGGCATGTGGCCGGGCAGCCGGTCGTCGGTGATGCCAGTGTCTCGATCAGCGTCGGCGTGGCCTATTCGTCGAGAGAGGAGGATCTGGCGGTGAAGGCCCTGATTGATCGGGCCGATCAGGCCATGTATGTCGCCAAGGCGCTGGGCGGCAACCGCTTTGAAATCGCCGGGGAGGATGCCGGATCCTGCCGGGCCGGGGACGGTGGGGATGGCTGAGCCGGGCCTGCGGGAGGCGGTGGACGGCTTTCTGAAGGAGCTGGCCGATGTGCGCCTGGCGTCAGGGCATACGGTGGCTGCCTATCGCCGGGACCTGGAAGGCTTCATGGCCCATTGCGGTGATATGCCGGTGCGGGATATTGCGCGTTCGCATGTTCAGGACTGGCTGGTAAGCGGACATGCCGCGGGGCAGGCTCCCTCGACGCTTGCCCGGCGCCTGTCGGCGCTTTCAAGCTTTCTGGATATGTCGGTACGCCGTGGCTGGTGCGGGGAGAATGTTGCAGCCGGCGTGCGTCCTCCCAGGCAGCCCAGGCGTTTGCCGCGCATGCTGCCGCCGGAACAAACGCAGGCGCTGCTGGAGGAAACGGGTGCCGGTGGCGAGGCGCGCGATCTGGCGCTGCTGGCCGTGATGTACGGTTGCGGGCTGCGTGTTTCCGAGGCCATGGGGCTGGATCTCGATGATATCGACCTTCATGCGCAGGAGGTCAGGGTGCTGGGCAAGGGGCGCAAGGAGCGCATCGTGCCGTTGCCCGGCAGCGCGGCGGAGCTGCTGCAACGCTATCTGGAGGAAAGGCCCGCTGCGGCAACGAAGGCGGTGTTTCTGAACCGGCGCGGCGGCCGGCTGAGCGCGCGCTCGGTCCAGCGTATGCTCAAGCAGCGAGCGCTGGCGACAGGCGCCGATGTCTCGGTGACGCCGCATCGGCTGCGACACTCGTTTGCCACGCACCTGCTGGCCGGCGGCGTGGATCTGCGGGTGATTCAGGAACTGCTTGGCCACGCCTCGCTCGGAACAACCGAGCGCTATACGCATCTGGATATTGCCCGGCTGACCGAGGTGTATGACGATGCGCACCCGAGAGCCCGGCGAAAGCGCTCGTGACAGCATTTCGTTTTTGAAAGGGTGCGCTTCCGCGTCCTTTGCCGGAGAACAGAAAATCAGAGGCTGGCGGCGCGCTTTTGGCGTACGTCGGTTTTCAGCTGACCACAGGCGGCCGAGATATCGCGCCCGCGCGACTGTCGTATCACGGCCACCAGCGAGGCCCGGATCAGGATGTCCCGGAACTGTTCGACCGTTGCATCGTCCGGCCGCCGGAAGGCGCTGCCGGGATAGGGATTGAACGGCAGCAGATTGACCGTGCATTTCAGGCCGTCGAGCAGTGTTACCAGTCGCCTTGCATCGGCGATGCTGTCATTGACGCCGGCCAGCATCACATATTCGATCAGCACCCGTTTGTCCCCGCGGCGCCCGATATAATCGCGAATACACTGCATCAGTTCGCCGATCGGGTACTTGCGGTTCAGCGGAATGATTTTCGAGCGCACCTCGTCGGTGGTGGCGTTCAGCGACAGCGCCAGATTGCACGGCAGGTTCTCTTCGGTCATGCGCCGGATGCCGGGAATCATGCCCGACGTGGAGAGTGTGACGCGGCGGGGGGAAAAGGCCATGCCTCTGGGGTCGGTGACGATGCGGACAAAGCGGGCTACCTGCTCGTAATTGTGCAACGGTTCGCCCATGCCCATCAGGACGAGGTTGCGCAGCTGGCCGTCGGTCTGCTGGCGGCCGGCCATGACCTCGGCCAGCATCTCGGACGCGGTCAGATTGCGCGTCAGTCCCGCCGTGGCGGTCAGGCAGAAGGTGCAGCCGACTGCGCAGCCGACCTGGGTTGAAATACACTGGGTGATCCGGCCCTTGCCCGGAATCAGCACCGTTTCGACCTCTTTTCCGTCGGACATGGCCAGCAACAGTTTTCTCGTGCCGTCGCGGCTGCCCTGGCTGGCCGAGCAGGCGGGCAGCGTCATATCCGCGTGGCTGCGGATGTAGGTCTTCAGCCGTTGCGGAATATCGCCGATGCGGTCGATGTCGGTAATGCCGTGGCGATAGATGGCGGCTCGCAGATGGTCGGCATGCACGGCCTTGACGCCGGCCCGCAGGCACAGATCCACCATTTCGGCATGGCTCATGCCGATCAGGCTGAGGGGCGGCTCAGGACTTTGCTTCGCGGACATATCTTCATTGCGTGGCGATAAAAAAGCGCATGCCCCGAATGACCGGCGCATGCGCTTCGGGAGGCTTCGAAGGCCGTTTACAGGCCGTATTTCGCCTTGTTGGCGGCCACTTCCTCGGCCGTCGGCGGTTCGTGATCCTTGACCTCGGCCAGTTCGAACAGGTCGCGGTCGGTATCGCATTTCTCGTTCAGGGCGATGTCGGACTCAAACACCTCCGGCACATCTTCCTCGGGATAGATCGCTTCCCACGGGCACTCCGGCTCGCAGACGGCGCAGTCGATGCATTCCTCCGGCGAGATGAACAGCATGTTCGGCGTTTCTTCCGTGATCTCCTTGGGCTGGTAGAAACAGTCTACCGGGCATACCGCGACGCAGGCGGTATCGACGCAATCCTTGCAGAGCTGGGTGACAACAAAAGCCATGGGTGTTTACCTCGTGATCCGATTTATACAACTTGAGCGCGCAGGCTAGCAATTGCATCGCGCCTGTGCCACAGGCTTATAGGGTTGCCGCACGTGCAAGCGGCCTGAGCCAGTCCGACAGTCGCATCAGCGGCAGGCCGATCAGGGCGGTGGGGTCTTCGCCGTCGATGCGTTTGAACAGGGCGATGCCCAGTCCCTCGCTTCTGAAGCTGCCGGCACAATTCAGCGGTTGTTCAAGCCGGACATAGGTTTCAATTTCCTCATCATCCAGATGGCGGAAGCAGACGCGGGTGGAGACAATATCAAAATGTTCGGAGGCGTCCGAACAGAGGGCGATGCCGGTCAGGAATTCAACCGTCCGGCCCGAGAAACGCTGTAGCTGGGCGATGGCGGCCCGGCTGTTCCCCGGTTTGCCGATAATATTTCCGTTGTGCACTGCGATCTGGTCCGAAGCGATGATCCGGGCTTCGGGATGCCGGCGCAGGACGCTGACTGCCTTGCCCATGGTGTTCAGCCTGACCAGTGTTTCCGGCGGTATGCCGCCGCGCAGTTCTTCGAAATCCGGCTCTGCGACCTCGAAGGGCAGGCGCAGCCGCGCGAGCAGAGCTTTCCGGTAAGGGGAGGTCGAGGCAAGGATCAGTCGCGGCATTTCATCCTGCATGGGAAATGATGCCGCTCCAGACGAACAGGCTGAGAGCGGCGATGGTATCGCGCACCCATGCGGTCCACTGCCACCAGCCGGCCCTGCCGCTCCAGATGCCGGTTGCGGCGCGCAGCGCGTGGATGGCAAAGCAGGCGGCAAGAATAAAGATTCCCTGTTCCCAGCGCAGGGCCAGCGACACGCCGATGCTGGACAGAAGAATCCAGAAGGCTGAAAACAGCGGCGAGAGCCCGTGCGTCCGGTAGGCCAGCAGCGAATCCGCCGTGACGGCGCACAGCAGCAGGACGATGCCGGAAATCAGCCATACGCGTCTGATCTCCAGAGCCGGATTGAGGCCGGACTCATGCCACAGCGGTAGCGGCCAGAACAGGACGGGTAGCAGCAGCGCCAGGCTGACGGCGGCATAGACGAAGGCCGGAGTGACGGATTGCGCGGGGGCGTTGTTCATTCGGCTTCGTTATCCGGATGCCCGGACAGGGGCGCAGGTTCGCCCGCGATGCGGTAGTCACCGGCCGCCCAGCGGCCAAGGTCGGTGATGCGGCAACGTTCGGAGCAGAAAGGAAAGTCTTCGGCATCGCGCGTTACGGGCTTGCGACAGGTCGGGCATCTGAACGGGGTATCCGGGCTCATGTCAGGTCACCGGAATCAGCATCATGACATAAGGCTGATCGTCGCTGACCTCCGCAGGGGCCTCGCCCGTCTGCCAGCGCTGGAAGCGCAGACGGATGGCATGCCGGTTGCCGGATACATCGGGAATGATGCCGTCAGCGACCGCCCCGGCGGACAGGCCGATGACCAGCAGCCCGTGGCTGCCGCCCCGCTCAGGCGTAATCTGTCCGCAGCCGTCGCGGGCAACTCTTTCCTCCCAGCGGACATAATCGTTCAGCATCCGGTCTATTTCGGATACAGCCGACTCAAGCGGAGCAAGCTGTCGCTGTAGCCACGCGGCGCGATTCCCGGCTCCGGACCACAGCGTTTCCAGACTTTGCGGCAGTCCGAGACGGTGTCCCAGCCAGTCCTGTTTTTTCTGGGCATTCAGATAGGCGCTGATCAGTGCGTCGCGCTTGAGGAAGCCCGCAACCTCGGCGAGGCCGCCCTGAAGGGCGCGGATATGCCCGGAGAGGGAGTCGCATGCCTGCTCGATGCCGTTTTGATACTGCGGCATGTCCTGCCCCAGCTGTTGCAGGTGGACCTGCATGGAAACCATCAGCGCTGTCATCTCCGGAAGCGCGCACTTTCTCCCCTGTTCGCCAAGCAGCGAGGCGCGCAGGTCGCAGGCGGCATGCAGCCAGCTGGATGGCTGACCGTCCCGCGCTGCGCGGGCAAGGCAGCGCAGCGCATCGCGCAGTTCCAGAAAGGAGCGCATGCGCGGGGTCAGCGGAAAGGAAAATCGGACCAGTTCGGACACGTTAATGTTCTCCAGTCTCCAGAGTCGGCATCTGCGAGGGAGCAAGGCTGAGCCAGACCTGCGATGCGGTGGAATGCCAATCCTGCCAGCGATTGCAGGCGACGACCATGACGCTTTGCGAGCGCCGTGCCCATGCCCCGGTTTCCCCGGCAATATGCAGCGCTTCGGCGGCGGGGAGGCCGTCGGTCGGGCTGTCCAGAAGCACCAGATCAGGCGAGGCCAGTTCGATGGCGGCAAGAGACAGCCGCAGGCCCTCCAGGCGGTTCAGGGCCGATATATCCGCATCAGGGTCGAGGTGCCCGATTTTCCAGCGCGCGAGTATTTCCCCCAGCATGTCTTCACCGATATTTCCGGGCAGGCCGAACAACAGTTCTTCGCGCGGGCTTTGCCCCAGCCAGATGCGGGGCCAGCGGTCGGAAAGCATGCGTATGCGCGGTGGCCGGGGACGGGTGCGCAGCGATACGCCTTCGGGTAGTGGCCGCAGGCCGGCCATCCTCTCCAGCCACAGACTTTTGCCGCTGCCGATATCGCCCCGCAGCAGCGTCAGTTCGCCGGCTGTGGCCTTCAGCGTGTCGGCTGCTCCGCAAAGCGCCAGCGATGGCGCGGCGTCGTTCAAGGCCAGGCCGGGGAGGCGGGAAGTGGAGCGGGTGAAGGGAATCGAACCCTCGTATTCAGCTTGGGAAGCTGATGTTCTGCCATTGAACTACACCCGCAATTCAGGCCGGCTCGGGGCTTTCTCCGGCGTGAAGCCAGATGCATTTTCCCTTGCTTTCCTCGTTGATACGCGTCATCAGGGCTTCGTGGGCGGCCAGTTCTTCCGCGGCGATCGGCGGCGGCCGGCGCTGCATGATACTGGCGGTTTCGGC
Organism: Zetaproteobacteria bacterium; assembly: GCA_021545625.1. Classification (GTDB taxonomy): domain Bacteria; phylum Pseudomonadota; class Zetaproteobacteria; order Mariprofundales; family Mariprofundaceae; genus JAJRVH01. Next base: position 987 of record JAJRVH010000238.1, on the reverse strand, counting down.
CTGTTCGTCGCGGCCGCGTGCCTGTTCGGGAAACTGGACAAAGGTCGAGGCCGGCTGACTGGGTATATCCATGCCGAGCGAGAACTGGCGTCCGCCGGTCATGGCCAGATAGACCTCGGCCAGCAGTTCGGAATCCAGCAGGGCGCCGTGCAGCTGGCGGTGTCCACGCTCGATCTGGTAACGGTCGCAGAGAGCGTCGAGGTTGTTGCGCTGATTCGGATGACGCTTGCGCGCCACGGCCAGCGTATCGATAACCTGCATGTCGTCGATGCCCGGCAATCCGGCCAGACGCAGTTCGTTCATGATGAAGCCGAGGTCGAAGGAAGCATTGTGGATCACGAGCGTCGCGCCATCGATAAAGGCCAGAAAGTCCTCGGCAATATCGGCAAAACGCGGCGCGTTGCGCACCTTCGCGTCATCGATGCCGTGAATGCGCACCACCTCCTGCGGAATGGAACGCCCCGGATTCAGGTAGTGGTGAAAGACGCGCTGCGGCTGTACCGTCCGGTGCAGCACCTCGATGGCGCCGATTTCGACCATGCGATCGCCGTTCAGCGGGGAGAGCCCGGTGGTTTCCGTATCCAGCATGATCAGTCGCATGAGGGAAGTATAGCCGGTCGCGCCGTGATGCCAATGCCGTTTCAGGGGCGTTTGTCGTTCGCTGCCGATTTTCCGAACCATCTTTCGGGCAGGCTGAACAGCCGTTCCACAAGTCCCGGGGCCGCCAGCCCGGCCTGTTCGGGGGTGACAGGCTCGACGCGGGCGTGCGTGAACGGACCGTGCATATGGTAAACCTTGCGCATGAAGCTGTGCGAGCTGCCTCCGAGGATATCCCTGAGCAGCGGGATTTTCGCCAGAAGGGCGTCGAGATTTTGCAGCGGCCGGACGATGAGGTAGAGATCGATCCGGTCCCTGTCGATATCCATGTCGCCATGGCCGGCCAGGTCGAAGGCCGAGGAGCGCATGGCCAGATTGCGTATGCGGATG
>JAJRVH010000237.1 GCA_021545625.1 Zetaproteobacteria bacterium | reverse complement strand
TCCAGCTTGGCCAGCTCCAGCACGTCGCGGACATTCGCATGCAAACCGGAAAGCACGAACCTTCCGCCCGAGGCACGGCTCCACTGCAGACCCTCGACCAGCGTCGCGATGCCGGAAGAATCCATAAACTCGACACCATCGAGCAATACCCGTACTTCCCGCATGTCGGGCGTCAGCAGCTCCTTGAGATGCTTCCTCAGCTTCGGCGACGTATGGATGGTAACATCGCCGCTGACCCTGATACTGGCGGTTCGATCCGCATTTGTTTGTGTCTCCAACTGAAGTTCCAACTTAAGCTCCTTTAATCGTTCAGAAAAAACACCAGCCGCCAGCGATTCCCGTCGCCAAGCTTTCGTTGTTCGAAGCGGTCGACCACCGCCTCGATCAGCCGCAAACCCAAACCACCCGGCCGGATCTTCTCCGGCGCGCAGGCCGCGGGCTGCGCACGGACATAGTTCCAGTCCGACACGACGAAGTCGCGCAACTCGAACACCAGCATCCGCCTGCCGTCGGGATAGGTGCGTATATCCGCCTCGAACTCGATATGGCCGGGGCTGCCGCCATAGCCATGTTGGGCAATATTGGCGAACAGTTCATCCACGGCCAGCTCCACCCTGTTGCTGTGGCAGGCATCCAGGCCGGCCTTGCGACTCATCTCCGCCACCATTGAACGGAGAACATCGATGCACCGGTTTTCGCAATTCAGCTGACAACTGATCTTCCCGGCATGGCTTTCGTAGTCCGCGTCGGCGGGCCTGCTGTCCATCGTCTAGCGACCGGGAACCGTCAGGGCCGATGACGGCATGGCCTGCAATCGCATCCGAAATTTCCTGAGCCCCTGCTTATCCTGCTGTCTTGCCGCTACCGCTTCAAGGTGCTGCAGACTCTCCCGCTGTCCTGCGATATCGCCGAGCGCGGTATAGATCGTCAATGCCCTCTCCAGATAGTCCCTCTGCCGCACGATGTCCTCCACCAGACTGCCGCTGAGCAGCAGCGCATGGGCCGCAAGCCGGGGGGCGCCGATCTGCCGGCAGATCGACAGCGCCCTGGCCACCTCATCCCGGGCCCGCTCACGGTCGCCCGCATCCCGGTGGATCAGGGCCAGCCCCATATAGGCGTCCGCCTTCATCCGCAAACCGGCATGATCGCGTCGGCTGGCCGCTGCCACCCCCCTGTAAAACGATTCGGCGCCCGTCACATCCCCCGTCAGCTGCGCCAGCCGGGCACGCTGCAGCAACACATCGGCAGGCAGGGCGACCGAGGACGGTATCTCCACCTTTCCCGGTGGCTGTTGATGCCGGAGCCTGAGCATAGCCAGCGCCAGCGCCGCACGCGCGCGCATCACCTCGTCTTCGTGCCGGGCGGCCAGCTGCATACTGCGCGCATAGGCCTCTTCCGCCTCCTGCCATTTATCCATGGCCGCGCGCACCACGCCCAGATTGTACCAGGCCAGCCGCACCAGCGCCGCATCATCGGCCAGCTGGGCGGCCCGCAACGCCCGCCCGAAGGCGCGCTCCGCAGCCTGCCAGCGCTCGCGCTGCATATAGGCCATGCCGTCAGACGAAAAATCATGCGCCCGTTCGAGATACGGATTCCCGACCTCCTGCCTGCCTCCGCCGCCGCATCCGGCCAGCAGAAGCGCAAGGATCAGACCGTGCGTGATTCTCACGGCCGCATATCCAGCACCGGCGCAGCCACGGCCGGCACACCTTCATCGCCTTCGGTCTCGCTGCCGAACAGCCAGGAGCCACGCAGGCCTTTCAACAGCCCCTGCATCTCGCGGATCGCGCCGCGGGACTCACGCGCCAACCCTGGAAGCTCGGGCGTCAGTTCGGCCAGGTCGGCGGCCACGATATCCAGCGACTGCGACAGCTGATCCACATGACGAAGCAGGCTGTTGATACGCTCGAAGCTTTCGGGGCCTTCCTCGCCGAGCTTTTTCGACAACGGCTGGATATCGTTCAGAAGCTGCGTCGTCATCTTCAGCGACCCCGCCAGATTGCGCGCCACATGATAACGCTCGAATTCGCCGGTAATGGACTGCAACCGGGCCAGCACATCGCTGAAATTGCCCAGCATGCGTTCAACGGCCTCGCGCGACATGCCCTGGCTGACCTCGTTGAGCCTGGCTGAAACCTGTCGCACCGCGCCGTAGGGGTCGTTCAGCCAGCTCGCCAGCTCGGCCATTTCCCTGAGCAGGGTGTTGGCATTGGCCACCGCCGGCTTCATATCCTGAAGCAACTGTTCGATCGATGCCTCGGTCTCGTAATCCAGTGACTGACCATCCCTGATAACCGGCGCATCGGGATCTCCGGCCGTCACCTCGACGACCTGCTCGCCGATCAGGCCTTCCTTGACGATATGAACCACGCCATTCTGATGCAGCATGCCCCGGTAGCGTTCGAGCAGACGCAATGTAATCAGCACGCGCCCTTCGCTGAGCAGCTCCATGTCTCCGACGCGCCCGATCGTAAAGCCCTGAAACTTCACCGGCTGGCCGACATAGAACGCCGAAGCCGAGGGCGGCGAAAAGGTCAGATAGAACTTCTTGGCAAAGATATCCGTACGCAGGCTGGCAACCAGCAGGATCAGCACGACGGTACCGACGCCGATAATCACGAACCAGCCTACCTGTCGTCGCATGCCTGATACAAAACCCTGCACCTATGCCCCCGTATCGCCGACTTCGCCGGGCTCCGGCAAGTCGTTCTGATCCAGATTTCTGAACGCCAGCATTTCACGCCCCGACTTGATGGTCAACGTCCGGGCGAACCTCAGCCCCGAACCTTCATGCTCGGTCGCCGTCAGATACAGCAGGCCCGATCCCAGTTCGGCCAGCACCTCGCCGGCCAGCGCCCGAAAATGCACCAGCCTCTCCGGAGACATGCCGATATGCACTTCCTGGG
>JAJRVH010000236.1 GCA_021545625.1 Zetaproteobacteria bacterium | reverse complement strand
GAGGCGTTGTCGCGGGGGGCGGAGGCCGTCGTGTCGGTCGAGCAGCATGCGAAGGCGGTGCAGGCGATGCGTCTGCTGCAGCGGGAGTTTGGCCTGACCGGCTGGACGATCATGCGCCAGCCGGTGGAGCGCGGACTTTCGTCACTGCGGGGGGAGCATTTCGATCTGGTGTATGCTGATCCGCCCTACGACAGCGGCATGGCCGCGAAGCTGCCGCAGTGGCTGGATGAGGCCGGCATCGGCTGCGGCATGCTGGTCATCGAGGAGGCGGCGCGCCAGCAGCCCGGCTGGCCGGCCGGCTGGCTGTGTCGGCAAAGCCGGCGTTACGGCGATACCTGCCTGCATTTTTTGCAGCGCGGCGATTCATCCTTTGAGTAAATCGTCGTCCGGCGCTACGTTTCGGGCCTTGTCCGATTGATCAGGAGTTGCCCGTGACCCATATCCGCATTGCCACCCGTCGTTCGCCGCTGGCCCTCTGGCAGGCCGAATATATCGCCGCCGAGCTTGAGCGCCTGCATCCGGGCACGACGACGGAACTGGTCAGGATTGTCACCAGAGGCGACAAGATTCTGGACGTGCCGCTGTCGCAGGTTGGCGGCAAGGGCCTGTTCACCAAGGAGATCGACGAGGCGCTGCTTGACGGCCGCGCCGATATCGCCGTTCATTCGATGAAGGATGTACCGACGATCCTGCCGGAAGGCACGTCGATCCGCGCGCATCCGAAGCGCGAGGACCCGCGCGATGCGGTGGCGACCGTGACCGGCGGCGGGCTGGAAAGCCTGCCGGAGGGCGCGAAGATCGGCACGTCGAGTCTGCGCCGCGTGGCCCAGATTCGGGCCCGTTTCCCGAGCTTCGAGTTCACGTCGATTCGGGGCAATATCCAGACGCGTCTTTCCAGGCTCGGTGGGGAAGTTGACGCGGTGATTCTGGCCGCGGCAGGCATTCGCCGCATGGGCATGCAGGAGCAGATGCACGATTTTATCGATACCGATATCCTGTTGCCGGCTGTGGCGCAGGGGACGCTGGGTATCCAGACCCGCGACGCGGATGACGAGATCAATCGTCTGGTCGATGCGCTCAACGATCCCGATACCGTCGATCGCACGCGTGCCGAACGCGCTTTCCTGGCCAGGCTGGAAGGCGGCTGCCAGGTGCCGATCGCGGCTTTCGCGACGCTGGATGGCGACCGGCTGCATCTGAAAGGGCTGGTCGGCGCCGTTGACGGATCGGTGGTGATCCGGCGCGAGATCAGCGGCTCCCGCGCCGATGGCGAGGCGCTGGGTATCCGGCTTGCCGACGAGATTCTGGATGCCGGTGCCCGTCCGATTCTCGAAGCGCTGTACGCCGCTCACGAGTCATAAGCCCTTCCCGCGGCTGCGCTGCGGCGCAAAAGGGACAGTAATCGTATTCGGCCGCAATGGCCCGGCCACAGGCGGCGCAGGCCACGCCGTGGTGCAGCGTGCGCGCGATCTTGACCGATACGATGCCGGTGACGGCCGCGAACATGCAGATGCCGGCCACCATCAGCGAAACGGCAATCACGCGTCCGGCCAGCGTATGCGGCACGACATCGCCGTAGCCGACAGTGGTCATCGTTACGATGCTCCACCAGGCGCCGGTGAAGGCATTGCTGAAGGTATCCGGCTCCAGTGAATAGATGACGTTGCCGGCCAGAATGGCCCCCAGCGCGATGCCGCCGAATACGACGAGCAGAATTTCCAGCGTATCCTTCATCGAGGAGATGAACAGGCGCAGTGCCCGCAGGTAGCGCACCAGCTTGAGCAGGCGGATGATGCGCAGCAGGCGCAGCGCCAGATTCGGATCGCCAACCAGCAGCATTGGCAGGATGGCCAGCATGTCGACGATGCCGTAGAAGCTGAACAGATAGGCGCGCAGATGATGGGCGGACCAGCAGCGGGCAAGGAATTCGAAGCTGAACAGCACCGTGACCCAGATCTCCGTGGCGCGGATGAGATCGCGCGTGTCCGGATCAAGATGCCGCATCGTGCCGGCCATCGACAGCAGCACGCTGGCAACGATGATGGCGGTGATGATGAAATTCGTGCGCCGGCCGACCGGATGCCGTACCTCGAAGAGCATCCGGTTCAGGCGTTCGCGCAGACTGTCGTCTTTCCGGCTGTGCGGTGCTGGCATGAGGCCTCCTGCATCACTGTATCGGCAGGATGCCGGTATGGTTTAGCGTTCCTCTGTCCGTCAGGTCTTTGTTTGCAGCGTTTCCAGATGGCGGATGCGCACCGGCGCCGGCGGATGCGAATCGTGCCAGGCGGAGTAGAGCGGGTCGGGAGTCAGCGTGCTGGCGTTGTCCCGGTACATTCTGACCAGTGCCGAGATCAGCGCTTCGCGGCCGCCTTCGGCATGGGCGACAGCATAGGCATCGGCCTCGAATTCGTGTCGCCGGGACCGGCGGTTGGCCAGCGGCGTCAGCATGAACGTGAAGACGGGCAGGATCAGCATGAACAGCGCCAGGGCCGCGGCATCGGAGGCTTCGGATACGCCGAGACCGGCATAGAACCATGGTTGTCCGGCCAGCCAGCCGAGGACGGCGAAGCCGGTCAGCGATACGATACTCATCATCAGCAAGCGCTTCCTTACATGGCCATGGTGGAAATGTCCGAGCTCATGGGCCAGCACCGCCTCGGTTTCGAGCGGATCGAGCTGTCTGAGCAGCGTGTCGAAGAACACGATGCGCCTGGCATTGCCGAGACCGGTGAAATAGGCATTGCCGTGGCTGGAGCGGCGCGATCCGTCCATGACGAACAGGCCGCTGCTGCGGAAGCCGCAACGTTTCAGCAATGATTCGATACGGGTTTTGAGCTCGCCTTCGGGCAACGGCCTGAAGGTATTGAACAGCGGCGCGATCCAGGTCGGAAAGGCCCAGATCATCAGCAGGGTGAAGGCAGTCCATACCAGCCATGCATGGAACCACCACAGGGAACCGGCGCTTTGCATCAGGCTCAGGATCACCCAGGCCAGCGGCGCGCCGATCACGACCATCAGCAGAAGCTGCTTGATCTGGTCGCTGGCATAAAGCCGCGGCGTGATCCTGTTGAAGCCGAAACGGGCCTCGATGGCGAAGGTTGCATAGGCGTTCAGCGGCAGTTCCAGCATATGTCCGATCAGAAAGAACGAGACCAGCAGCGCCACGCCGCGCCAGCTTTCCGGCCAGTCCTGCGCGCGCAGCGACTGATCGAGCACATCCAGTCCGCCGCCGATCGTCCACAGGAACAGCAGGGTGAGGCTGAACAGCGCGGAG
>JAJRVH010000014.1 GCA_021545625.1 Zetaproteobacteria bacterium | reverse complement strand
GGCGACACCTTGTTCTTGACGACCTTGACCTTGGTTTCGTTGCCCAACACCTCGTCGCCCTTCTTGATCGAGCCGGTGCGCCGAACATCCAGCCGCACCGAGGCATAGAACTTCAGCGCATTGCCGCCGGTCGTCGTTTCCGGGTTGCCGAACATCACGCCGATCTTCATGCGGATCTGGTTGATGAAAATGATCGTCGTCTTGGAACGCGAAATCGAGCCGGTCAGCTTGCGCAGCGCCTGGCTCATCAGGCGCGCATGCAGTCCCATGTGCGAGTCGCCCATATCGCCTTCCAGCTCGGCGCGCGGCGTCAGCGCAGCCACCGAATCGACCACGATGATATCCAGCGCGCCGGAACGGGTCAGCATATCGACCACCTCCAGCGCCTGCTCGCCCGAATCGGGCTGCGATACCAGCAGGTTCTCCACATCCACGCCGAGCTTCTCGGCATAGGACGGATCCAGCGCATGCTCGGCATCGACGAATGCCGCCTGCCCGCCCAGCCTCTGGGCCTCGGCCACCGCATGCAGGGCCATGGTCGTCTTGCCGGACGATTCCGGGCCGTAAATCTCGATGACGCGACCGCGCGGATAACCGCCCACGCCGAGCGCCGCGTCCAGCGCCAGGCAACCGGTCGGGATGACGTCCACGGCCACCTTGGCCTGGTCCCCCAGCCGCATGATTGTTCCCTTGCCGAACTGTCGCTCGATCTGACTCAGCGCCGTATCGAGCGCCTTGGCTTTATCTGACATATCCATCATCCCCTGAATCTTCCATCGTTATCGCCGCCGCAGGCAAAGGCCTCCAGCCTGCGATACTGGGGCCCCTCGGGGCGCAGTATCGACTGGAACAGGCACAGGCGACCGCCCTGCCAGACAAGCCCCGGTGGAGCCGGCATGCCATCGCGCCATGGCTGCGCGCGCGGCCTGCCGCGGCCCTGCCATCGCGCCACCGTGATATGCCCCCTGAAGGGTGCCTCGCCGGCAACATGTTTGCGAACGGTAGCATGACCGGCCCGCCGACAACAACGGGCAAGATGCTTCAGATCGCCGCCATCTCCCAGATCGTCCACGCCGGCCCAGAAAACCTTCGGCCTCAGCAATGACGGAAACACCCCGAAACCGTTCACGCCCAGCCGCAGAACCGGCGCGCGGCGGGCGCATTCGGCCAGTTCCTCGGCCAGATCGTCGGCCTCGCAGCCGCCGACCTCGCCGTAGAATGCCAGCGTTACATGCCACAGATGCGACCGGACATCCCGCCAGCAGTCGTCGGCCAGCCACGGCCGGGCATCCAGCCACCAGTCGGCCAGCCCGCTACGGACATCCTCGCTGATTTCCAGGGCCGCGAACAGGCGCATCAGCCGTCGCCCTGCGCCAGCAGTTCCAGAAAACGGTCGCGGCTGATCTCGCGCGCGCCGAGGCTGGCCAGATGATCGGTATGGAACTGGCAATCGATCAGCATCCATCCCTCCTTCAGCGCGCGCCGGCTCAGGAGCGCCAGCGCCATTTTCGACGCATCGGTGCGACGGCTGAACATCGATTCGGCAAAAAACACATTGCGATGCAGCACACCGTACAGCCCGCCGATCAGTTCCCCGTCCTGCCAGACCTCCAGCGAATGGGCAACCCCCAGCTCATGCAGGCGCGTGTAGGCGGCAATCATCTCCGGCAGGATCCATGTGCCGCTCTCCCCGCGCCTGGGAATCGAGGCGCAGCTTTCGATCACGTCCCGGAAGGCCCGGTCCCAGCTGAAACGATAGCAGGGTTGCCGCAAACGCCGTCGCAGCCTTTTCGAGCAATGGAACTCGCCGGCAAACAGCACCATGCGCGGATCCGGACACCACCAGAGAACCGGATAACCGGCCTGATACCATGGAAAAACGCCGCGCCCGTAGGCCGTCAGCAGGGTGTCCGGCTCCAGGTCGCCGCCGATGGCCAGCAGCCCCTGATCATCGGCCAGGTGTGGCGGTGGAAACTCGATGCGCGTTGCTGCCTCATACATACCGCGAGGATAGCAGAGCGGGAACAATAAAAAGAGGGCCGCGGCAGGCGGCCCTCTGTCAGTGCGAAGGTTCCGGTCAGGAGATCACCCGATCCCTCAGCGCCGGCGACATGAAGGCACCGACCACGCGCCAGATCAGCAGGCTTCCATCCTTGGCGATATTCAGTGTCAGCTGGATATCCGGATCTTCCTTGCTGGTAATGACGACCGAAAGATGGCCATAGGCCCAGTTGCGGGTTTCCCAGTCGACATCGATGAATTCGTTGCCATCAAAGGTCTTTGTCACCAGCCCGCCCTTGATCAGCACGTCGACCAGGTTGTCGGGGCTGATCTGCAGCTTCGGCGCATCGACCTTGATATCCATCGAGGAAAGATAGCGGTCGTTAGGATCTTTCTTCACCTCGTTAAGCAGACCCGGCATCTGGGCCAGCAGGGTGCGATTGGTCTTGTCGAAATTGATCGCCGCCTTCAGCTCTTCGGCATTGTTGAGCAAGACGCCGTCATGCAGATGCGCCTTGGTAAAATAAAGCCCGCCGTAGGACGCAAGCACAAGCACCAGCGCACAGGTCGTATAGAACAGCACCATTCTGAGCACATTGTTCTGTTTTTTGTATTTCGTCCCTTCAAACACATCGTTGCGGACCTTGATCTCCCTGACAACCTTGCCGGTATGGGCTTCCTGTTCGCTCATGCAACAACCTCCGTATCCAGTTCAAGATGAATTGAAATCGCATCCTAGCGTAACATGTATGTCAGATGCAAGAATTAACCATGACCACCGCGGCGCCGGTCGGACACCAGCCTGAAGGCGGCCCGACGCAGATGATCGAAGGCACTTCCGGTCATGGTTGCATCCGGTCGCACGGCCATGATCGTATCGAAAAACGGGGTCAGCGCCTGTTCATCGCGCACCTCGCCGGCCAGCAGGGCCACCGGCACCCCCGCCTGCCTCGCAAGACCGGCCAGGCAGAACGGCAGCTTGCCCCGCAAGGTCTGCGTATCCGCCCTTCCTTCTCCGGTGATCAGCCAGTCGCTGGTTTCCAGCGCATCGCGAAAGCCGGTCTGGTCGATGATATATTCCGCGCCGGAAAGTGGCGATGCCCCCAGCAGGTAAAATGCGAAACCAAGCCCGCCCGCCGCGCCGCTGCAGGGCATCTGCATGGCTGGTCGTTCGCCGGCCCATGCTGCGGCATGCTGGCAGCGCTCCGCGAAACGGCATATGGCCTGCTCCACGGCCTCACCCTGTCGCGAATCCAGTCCCTTCTGGGGCGCAAAGACCCGCGTCGCGCCATCCCTGCCGGTCAGCGGCGAACGCACATCGCTCAGAATCATCCACTCGCATGCCCGACAGGCGGGAACAAGGCCCGAGAAATCGACCGCGCGCACCCGCATCAGTCCGGCCAGATCGGGGCTGACGGGGCGTCCTTCGGCATCCAGCACCCGCACGCCGAGCCGCATCAGCATCCCCAGTCCGCCGTCATGAGTAGCCGTGCCGCCGAGGGCGACGACAATGCGCCGCATGCCGCGCCGCAACAGCAGTTCGCGCAGCACCTCTCCCAGCCTGGCCGAGCCGCGCTGCATCACGGGAAGCTGCCGCATGGACGCCAGCGTCATCCCGATCCACGCGGCCGATTCGACCACGGCGGTCTGCCCGTCGGCGGTCAGCAGATAGCCGGCATCCTCCGAACATGCGGATGTCTTGCGGCGCGAGCCGGGCCATGCCCTGGCCAGGGTCTCCAGCGTGCCCTCGCCGCCATCGGCCATCGGCAGAAGCCGGATCTCTGCCTGCGGATCGGCCGCCCGGATACCAAGCCCGATGGCACGGGCAGCCTCAATGCCTGTCAGCGTGCCCTTGAACGCGTCCGGGGCAACCAGATACCTCATTCGTGCTCTTCGAAAAACCAGCGCACCTCGGCCAGATCGGCCCGGATCGGCGCCGGCGGCAGATTGGCTACCACATCGCGACCGTAGCGCTTGTGATAGAGACGGGAATCCAGCAATGCCATGACCCCGCGATCCGAACTGCTGCGAATCAGCCGGCCGGCCCCCTGCCTCAGCGTGGCGATCGCCTCGGGCAGCTGGATATCGGCAAAGCCGTTGCCACCTTCCTGTTCGCAACGGGCAATGCGGGCCTTCAGCAGCGGATCACCGGGCGGTGCGAACGGCATCTTGTCGATGATAACCAGGCTCAGGGACTCTCCCGGCACATCCACGCCCTCCCAGAAACTGCGCGTGCCGCACAGCACCGAATGGGTATCGCGCCGGAAGGCATCAAGAATCGCATCGCGGCTGCCGCTTTCGCCCTGAATCAGGACATTCCACGGCAGCCGCCGGGCCAGGTCCGGCCCCACCCGGTTCAGCGCCGACCACGATGTAAACAACACAAACGCCCGCCCGCGGGAGGCCCGGATCAGGGTTTCCATTTCATCGGCCAGGGCATCCAGTCCCGCGTCGCTGCGTGCATCCGGCATATGACGCGGCAGATAGATCATGGCCTGGCTGGCATAATCGAACGGCGAGGGGTGGAATGCCTCGCGGGCTTCCGGGCCGAGCCCCAGGCGCCGGCGCGCGTAGTCAAAGCTGTGGGAAACGCGCAGGGTGGCCGACAGCAGCACGAACGATGCCGGGCGTTGCCACAGATGACGTTCCAGCACCGGCCCCGTCTCGACCGGTGCCACGGTATGGCGAAGATGCTCGCCGCGCCCTTCGCTCCAGCCGACAAAGCCGTCGGGCGGCGCCTGCACCATCGCGATTTCGTCGCTGATCTGGACGGCGCACTCATAAAGACGGGCAAATTCCTCGTTGCGCTCGGCGCGCGGTTCGAAATCCCCGATCACGTCATTCCAGGCCTTTTCCAGATCCGTCAGCCCCCTGTCGGTAAAGGCGTCAAGCACCAGCCTTCCATGTTCGATCATGACCTGCTTCAGATCCGGGTCATCGCCGATCTCGTCCAGCAATGCCTGCACGTCGTTCAGCCACTGGATGAAACGCATACGGGTCAGCTGCACGCCGAAATGCTGGCAGGCCAGCTCCGGCAGCGCATGCGCCTCATCGATCACATAGGCATCGAACGGCGGCAGCACCTCGCCGAATTCGCCGCTTTTCAGGGCCGCATCGGCCAGCAGCAGGCTGTGATTGGTCACCACGATATCGGCCGTTTGCGCCTTCTGTCGCGCCTTCATCAGCGGACAGCGCTCAAACTCCGCGCATTTCGAACCACCGCACTGATCGGCCGTGGCCGTGACCAGTGCCCCGATGCCCCTGGCGAACACATCGAACGGCAGGCTGGCCAGATCGCCGTCGCGGGTCGTTTCCGACCATGCCAGCACCTGAAGCATCGATTTGCGCTCCCACATCTCCAGCTGATGACCGGCGATATGTCGCTTGAGTCTTTGTGGGCAAAGATAGTTGGCGCGCCCCTTCAACAGGGCCACGCGCCTGGTGGCCCCCAGCGCCCTTTGCACGGCCGGCAAGTCGCGATGCACCAGCTGATCCTGCAGGGAACGGGTGTGGGTCGATATCAGCACCTTGACGTCGGAACGCAGCGCCGGCACCAGATAGGCCAGCGTCTTGCCCGTGCCCGTTTCCGCTTCAGCCAGCAATACCGCACCGTCCTGCATGCAGTCGGCGATTTCGCAGGCAAGCTCGATCTGCTCGCGGCGCTCGACATAGCCGGGCAAGGCCGAGGCCAGCGGCGATGTGGCCAAAAAGTCGCGCCGCACCCGCGCCGTCAACACCCCTTCATCCATGTTCGTTTCAGTCACGCGCGGAAGGTTCGGCCGGCAACGGATACAGGCAGGCGACCACATCATCGCGCAAACGATTGTCGAAGCCCGTGCATGCATCACGCGCATAGACGCAGCGCGGCCGGAAGGAGCAGCCGCTGCGGGCCAGCCCCTCGTCCGCTCCCTTCGGCGGCCGGGAGTCCATGCGCGCAGCGGGATGCGCAATCGGCCGCGCCTCGAGCAGCGCCTCGGTATAGGGATGGCGCGGCGCCGAAAACACATCGGCCGCCCGCCCCTGTTCAACCACATGCCCGCCGAACATCACGGAAATCCGGTCCGCGACATGGCGCACAACCGACAAATCGTGTGAGATGAACAGATAGGACAGTCCCCGTTGCTGCTGAATATCCTTGAGCAGGTTCAGAATCTGGGCCTGAACCGATACATCAAGCGCCGACACCGGCTCGTCGAGCACCAGCACCTGCGGTTCGACGATCAGAGCCCGGGCAATGCCGATGCGCTGGCGCTGGCCACCGGAAAACTGGTGCGGATACCGATCCATGGCCGATTCGTCCAGGCCGCAAAGCCGCAGCGTTTCGGCCACCCTGTCTCGCCTGGCCGCCCGGGACAACTCCGGACGATGCACGCGCAGGCCTTCGGCCACCGTGTGCCATATCTTCATGCGCGGATTCAGGCTCGCAAACGGATCCTGAAACACCATCTGGATATGACTGCGCTTCGGCCGCAGCGCACGGGCGTTGAGACCGGTCACATCCTCGCCCTTCCAGAACACCCTGCCGCTGCTCGGATCGAGCAGGCGCATCGCCAGCCTGGCCGTGGTCGATTTGCCGCTGCCAGATTCGCCGACAATGGCCAGCGTCTCTCCGGCGTGCAGATCAAACGACACATCGGCCACCGCACGGGTATCCGCCGCGGCGCGAAACAGGCCGCCGGCCCGGAATACCTTGTCCAGATTGCGGACGCTTAATACCGTTTCCCGGCTCATGCTTCCTCCGCCACATGCAGACAGCGCGCCAGATGTGCGCCGTCGCGCCAGGCATATTCCGCGATGGCAGCCGCCCGGCAATCAGGCCCGGCGCGCCCGCAACGGGGAGCAAAGCGGCAGCCCTGCGGCCACTGCCCGGGCGCGGGCACCTGTCCCGGAATCACCGGCAGCGCCTCGCCCGGCCGGCTGATTTCGGGCCGGCAGGCCATCAATGCCTGCGTATAGGGATGGGCCGGCCGATCGAAGATCTCGCCGACCGGCCCTGCTTCGACGATCTGCCCGGCATACATGACCGCCACATCATCACACATCTCGGCCACCAGTCCGAAATCGTGCGTCACCAGCATCAGGCCCAGATTGCGATCCCTCTGCAGCCCCCGAAGCAGCGCGATAATCCGTTTCTGCACCGACACATCGAGGGCCGTCGTCGGTTCATCGGCAATGATATAATCGGGATCGGCCGCCATGGCCATCGCAATCAGCACGCGCTGACGCATGCCGCCGGACAGCGCATCGGGATACTGTCCCAGCAATGACCCGGCATCCTGCAGACCGACACCGCTCAGCAGGCCGGCGGCACGCTCCATGGCCGCCCTCCGGGAAAGCCCCAGATGCAGCCGGATCACCTCACCCAGCTGACTGCCGATCGTAAATACGGGATTGAGCGCGGTCATCGGCTCCTGAAAGACCATCGCCACGCGCCCGCCGCGCATGCGTCGCAGCGTTTCGTCCGACATCGCGAAGATGCTCTCGCCGTCCAGCAGGATATCGCCCTGCGTGCGCGCCACTCCCTGATATTCGCCAAGCCGTAAAACGGCTTGGGCCGTCAGCGACTTGCCGCAGCCCGATTCGCCGACCAGTCCCAGCACGCGGCCGGGGCGAAGCTGCAGCGACACCGATGACACGGCCTCGACGGGCCGCCCCTGAATGGATACGGCAAGGGACAAATCACGGATCTCGAGCATCGCGGCAGTGTGACGCATGCCATGCCCTGTTTCCAGTGCAAACAAACGGAAAGGGCCGCAGAAACTGCGGCCCCGTTGCGGGCGATTGGCCCGTGTATCGCCAAACCGGGCGCGGATTAATGAATTTCGATCGCTTTCGGTTTGGCGCTTTCGGTCTTCGGCAGACGAATTTCAAGCACGCCATCCTTCATCTTCGCCTCGACCTTGTCGGCATCGACAGTGTGAGGCAGGCTGAAGCTGCGCGAAAATCTGCCGTATGCGCGCTCGGTACGATGGACACTTTCTTCCTTCACATCCTTTTCGTACTTGCGCTCGCCCGAGATCGTCAGTACGCCGTCCCGAACGTCGACATGGATATCTTTCTTGTCAATGCCCGGCAGTTCTGCATGCACCAGCAGCGCATCCTCGGTTTCCCGAATATCCACTGCCGGCAGCCAGGTACCAAAATCGGTAGAAGCCGTTACCCCGCTGTCATCAAGCAGGCGACTCAGAGTGCGCTGCATGCCTTCCAGTTCCTGCCAGGGAGTCCAACGCATCAGGGTCATTTCCTCTTACCTCCATATCTCCGATTTTTCCTTGCCGGCGCCTGCGGGCGCCGACATCGTTTATATAGGGTTGGCGGATACGGATTCAAGCCCCCCTATTCAGGGCCGCAGGGCGCGACGGATCAGCCTGCGCGCCTCGACAAGCTTTTGCATTTCCTCCTCGCCGGGCAACATTCGCTCCAGATTGACCAGCGCCTCGTGGATCGCGAGATCGTGTCCAACCGAATTATGCATAACGCTCTTCTGCAAGACATTGGTGGCCAGGGCATGGATATCCTGAAGCTGTTTCAGCTGTCCGATCTGCTCCAGCGCATCGCGCATCTGCGCATGCTCGGCGATCAGCTTGCGAATGGCGTCGATATACTCCCTGTCGCCGGCACTGCGGCGGCTGGTTTCCAGAAACAGCAGGGATTCGGCCAGACGTCGTTCAATCATAACAGGACCTCCGGAGCATGATTCATGGCACCGGATCATAAAGACTTCAGGCAGCGGGGTCTGGAATCCCCGTCACATCGCGGAACGGAGCGAGCGATTGTGGAAATATGCGGAAAAACACGCTCAGGCCCGTAACCTGTGCATTTTATTCACAATACATGCAGGCAGAGGGAAATATGACAGCACCCTGACATGATGGTTCAGAAAAGATGGCTAACAGCACGAAATGCATGGAATTTTTGCCATGCCCAGATATTAGGCATCGTATTTGAAAAGGCAGAAAGCCTGCAACTATCGCGGCATCTGCAAGCTGCCCACAGACTTATCCACAGGCGCTGTGGAAAGCCTTGAGAGACAACAACACTAGGCCGCCTCCAGCCTCTGGATCTCGTCGCGGTATTTCGCCGCATCCTCGAAACGCAGGTCGGCCGCAGCCTCCGTCATCAGACGCTCCAGCTCGGCGATACGCTTCCCACGTGCTTCCACCCCCATCGGCGTGGGCTCGGCCACCTCCGGAATATGCGCATAGTCCATTTCGTACACCGATCCCATGATATCCTTGATCCCGGACTTGACCGTTTCGGGCGTGATGCCGTGTTCGGCATTATAGGCCAGCTGCCTGGCCCGGCGTCGCTCGGTTTCGTCGATCGCGCGGCGCATCGAATCGGTAATCCGGTCGGCATACAGGATCACGCGGCCCTCCGCATTACGCGCCGCGCGACCAATGGTCTGGGTCAGCGAGCGTTCGGAGCGCAGGAAACCCTCCTTGTCCGCATCGAAGATCGCCACCAGCGCCACCTCGGGCAGATCCAGCCCCTCGCGCAACAGATTGATGCCGATCAGCACATCAAACACACCCAGTCGCAGATCGCGCAGGATCTCCATGCGCTCAACGGTATCGATATCGGAATGCAGCCAGCGCACCTTCATGTCCAGATTGCCGAGATATTCGGACAGGTCCTCGGCCATGCGCTTGGTCAGACAGGTGGCCAGCACCCGGTATCCGCGTTCGATTACTTCCCGGGCAACCGATACGAAATCGTCTACCTGCGTGCCGGCCGGCCGCACCTCGATTTCGGGATCCACGAGTCCGGTCGGCCGGATCACCTGCTCGACGAGCACGCCCTCGCATTTCTCCAGCTCATAAGGCCCCGGCGTGGCCGATACATAGATTGCCTGCGGCACCACCGCCTCGAACTCGTGGAACTGCAGCGGCCGGTTGTCCAGCGCGCTGGGCAGCCGGAAGCCGAAATCGACCAGCGTCTGCTTGCGCGCCCGGTCGCCCTTGAACATGCCACCGATCTGCGGAATCGTCACATGCGATTCGTCGATCATGACCAGCGCGTTATTGGGAAGATAATCCAGGAGCGTCGGCGGCGCCTCGCCCGGCGCGCGGCCGGTCAGATGGCGCGAATAGTTCTCGACGCCGGTGCAATAGCCGACCTCCTGGATCATCTCCAGATCGAACACCGTGCGCTGCTCCAGCCGCTGCGCCTCGACCAGCCTGCCCTGATCGTGCAGCTCGGCCAGCCGCTCGGCGAGCTCCGCCCGGATCGCGTCCATGGCCCTGAGCAACTGTTCGCGCGGCGTCACGAAGTGGCTCTTGGGGAAGAAGGTGTACTTGTGCAGCGACTCGATGCGCTTGCCGGTCAGCGGATCGAAGCGGGATATCGCGTCCACCTCGTCGCCGAAAAACTCGATGCGGATCGCGAAATCCTCGGCATGGGCCGGAAACACCTCCAGCACGTCACCGCGCAGCCGGAACGTGCCGCGATAGAAATCCATATCGTTGCGCTGGTACTGCAGCTCGACCAGCTTGTGGACCGCCGCCCGCTGGTCGACCTCGCGGCCGACCTCGACATAGAGCAGCATGTTCGCGTAGGCCTCCGGGCTGCCGAGGCCGTAGATACAGGACACCGAGGCGACAATGATCACGTCCTCGCGCTCCAGCAGCGCGCGCGTCGCGGCATGGCGCATGCGGTCGATCTGTTCGTTGATCGACGAATCCTTCTCGATATAGGTATCCGACTGCGGCACGTAGGCCTCGGGCTGGTAGTAATCGTAATAGGATACAAAATACTCGACCGCGTTGTCGGGAAAGAACTGTCTGAATTCCCCGTAAAGCTGGGCGGCCAGCGTCTTGTTCGGCGCCATGATCAGCGTCGGTTTCTGGGTCCGCTCGATAACGCAGGCCATCGTGTAGGTCTTGCCGGAGCCGGTGACGCCGAGCAAGGTCTGGTGACGACGACCGGTCCGCACGCCCTCG
>JAJRVH010000235.1 GCA_021545625.1 Zetaproteobacteria bacterium | reverse complement strand
TTTTCCACGGCGTCTTCGTCGTTGCGGTCATGCCACAGCTTGACCATTTCATTCATGACACGCTGGCCGCGAACGGTTTCGCTGTTTTCGTCATACAGCTGTTGCAGCATGGTTTCCGCCGGCTGTAGCATCATCACCATGCGCATGGCATGGGCGATGCCAAGGCGCAGTTCATAGGCTTCGCGAGCGGCGGGCCTGAGAGGCGCAAAGCGCCGCCACATGCGGACCGCATCCAGCCATTGACGTCGTTCGATCAGCCTTGTCAGCTGCGATGCGAGAAGGTTCCGTCCTTCATGGCGTGCCTGCCGGGCGATGGCCGGCGATGTCGATGCCGATGCATGGGCATAGGCGATCAGCGCCGGCTCGGGCGACGTGGCCGGCGTTTTCTCGGAGTCTCCGTTTTGTAGCAGGCGCTTCCACAGGCGCGCCAGATCCAGCGTGGCCTCGTCTTCAACGACCGACAGCTGATTGTTGTCGGCCAGCCTTTTCAGGGCGGTCATGCGTGGCAGCAGCGATGCCCTGTCTTTCAGTCCGATGCTTTCGAGCATCAGCTTGCGCATAAAGGCCTGCCTGCCGATGGTCGATTCGGCCTGTTGTTGCGCCAGCAGGGCGTATTCCCTGATGGCCTCCTGACGTCTGGCCGGTTCTTCGGCAATGATGTCCGCCCGCAACAGCCGGATCTGCGGGGCCTGCGGTTGCGTCAGAAAGCGTTTCAGAAAACGGTCGGCGTGTTGCAGAACGACGTCGTGTTTTGTCCGGTCCCTGAGCAGGCGGATATAGGCGGCATAGAGTTCGGCATTGCCGGTGATCAGTTGCGGGTATGTGGCATGGATATTGTCCAGCGTGTCGAAGGCTGTATCCGGTCGCGTTTCCCTTGCGTCGATCATGGCCATCCAGGCCATGCCGGTTGCCTGTTCGATGCTGCCTTCCGGTGCATGCAGTCCGTATTGAAGCAGGGCGCTGCGCGCCAGTGCCAGATGATTCTGGTGAAAATGGATGCGGGCCAGAAGTAGCCAGGCACGCATCTGTTCTTCGGGCCTCTGATCGAGACTCAGCAGCTCGCGCAGGGCCCCGGTGGCCTGTTTGAAGCGGCCGGCGTGCCAGAGCAGTTCGGCCCGTTGCCAGCGGTATTCGGGTGCATCGGGATGATCGGGAAATTCCTTCAGGATTGCGTCGATTGCGGCAAGGGCGGGATCGATGTCCTGATAATGAGCGTAGCCTGTACGGATCAGCTCCGCCCTGGCGATCAGTGCCAGCAGCTCCATGCGTTCGGAGGGGGGGAGTTCGGTGTTGGCCAGGATGGTTTCGGCCGTGCTGATGGCCTGTTCGGGGTTACCGTTCTCCAGGAAAAAGCGTACGCCGCGAGTCCGGTCGCTTTCGGCTGCTGTCGCGTACGATCCGGCCAGCAGCAATCCGAACATCAGCAGGCAGGCGTATCGATGTGAGGAACGGTCCATGCCGCCCGGAACGCAAGATTCGTGCCGTTATCGCCTATCGCCTGTCGCGAGGTTCGGACTCTCAGTCGGCGGCCGGTTTGAGCCCTTTTTTCTTGATCTTTTCGACCAGCGTGGTGCGGTTCATTGCCAAAAAATTGGCGGCGCGGTTTTTATTCCAGTCGAATCGTTGCAGCGCCGACAGGATCAGGTGGCTCTCGAACTCGTCGACGGTCGCTTTCAGATCGATGCTGTCCGCCCGGGCGACATCGATATGGAAGCTTTGCATGGCCCGCTGCCTGTCGCTGATCATCCGGGAGGGAAGGTCAGAAATGTCAACAGAGCCTTCCTGTTTCAGCGTGCAGATGCGTTCGATCAGGTTCTGCAGCTCGCGCACATTGCCTGGCCATTTGTAATGCAGCATGGCTTCTGCGGCCTCATCGCTGATACCGGTGATGTTCGAGTCTTTCAGTTCATTGAATTTGGCGATAAACGTCCGGGCCAGCAGCAGGATGTCCTCGCCGCGTTCACGCAGTGGAGGCAGATGCAGCGGGATGACGTTGAGGCGGTAATAGAGGTCCTCGCGGAAACGGCCGGCTTCGATTTCTTCTTCGAGGTTGCGGTGTGTGGCCGCAATGACGCGCACGTCCACGGGGATGGACTGCTGGCTGCCGACCGGTTCGAAGCAGCGTTCCTGAAGTACGCGCAACAGTTTGACCTGCAGTTTGGGGCTCATGTCGCCGATTTCATCGAGAAAGATCGTGCCGCCGTTGGCGATTTCGAAACGCCCGGGTCGGGCGCGGATGGCGCCGGTGAAGGCCCCTTTGACATGGCCGAAAAGCTCGGATTCCAGCAGTTCCTCGGGGATGGCGCCGCAGTTGATCGACACCATGGGCTTGCTGGCACGGGTGCCGGATTTGTGCAGGGCCTTGGCCAGTACTTCCTTGCCGGTGCCGGATTCACCGCTGATCAGCACGGTGCTGTCGGAGTTGCTGAGCAGGCGGATAGTTTCCCTGAGCTTGTCAATGCTTTCACACTGGCCGATCAAGTCGGAAGATTTCTCGCTGCTGCGGATTTGCTCGCGCAACTGCCTGGTGTCCTGTTTCAGTTGCTGGGTCTTGCGCAGTTCGCCAATGCGAACCAGCAGTTCCTCGATGTCGCACGGCTTCTTCAGAAAATCGATGGCGCCCAGTCGCACGGCATCGACGGCGGTGTCAACCT
>JAJRVH010000234.1 GCA_021545625.1 Zetaproteobacteria bacterium | reverse complement strand
CGAACTACGAGGATCGCTCCAGGCTGGTCTCCGACATCCAGCAGGCGATCAACCGCGCCGACCTGCCCGCCGACCTGCCCGCCGATCCGCGCATCACGGAGGTCAAGTCCGAACAGGCACCGGTGATAACCTTCTCGATCTTCGGCGATTTCGACCCGCTGACGCTGAAACATCTGGGCGACGAGGTCGAGGACGACGTGCTTGACATCGACGGCGTGGCGCGCCTGCTCGTGCAGGGGGATCGCAAGGAGGAGATCCGCATCGTGCCCGATCCGGAAAAGATGCGCCGCCACAGGGTGTCGATCGACGATATCATCACGCTGATACGCGGCTGGAACATCAACGCCCCGGGCGGCCAGCTCAAGGCGCCGGACGGCCAGCGCATCATCCGCATCACCGGCGAATTCACGTCGGCCGAAGACGCGGCCGCTCTCGTCATCCGCGCCAACGAGCGCGGCGATGCGCTCACGCTCGGCGATATCGCCGAGGTATCCCGATCGCTGGAACAGCCGTATCGCTATGTCGGTGCCCAGGGCGATCCGGCCCTGAACATGATTGTGCTGAAAAAAGGCGATGCTGACATCATTACACTGGTCGACCGCGTGCGCGCCTATCTGAAGACGGTGCCGGAAAAATACGGCCAGGATGTCAATGTCCGCATCTACAATGACATGTCGACGATTACCCGCCTGCGCCTCGGCGTCCTGACCCAGAACGGCGCCATCGGCCTGGCGCTGGTGATGCTGACGCTGATGCTGTTCCTGCGGCCCGCCGTGGCGCTGACAACGGCCTGGGGGCTGCCCATCATCTTCTTCTCCGGGCTGCTCGCCCTCTACCTGGGCGGCGTGACGCTGAACCTGCTGACCATGTTCGGCTTCATCATGGTGCTCGGCCTGATGGTCGACGATGCCATCATCATCGGCGAAAACGCGACCTATCACATGGAACAGGGCATGCCGCCCGAAGAGGCGGTGATCAGGGGCACGCACGAACTGATCGGCCCCGTATCGGCCACCGTGCTGACCACCATCGTCGCATTTCTGCCGCTGATGCATATGGACGGCATCATCGGCAAGTTCGTCTATTCAATCCCGGTGGTCGTGGTCACGCTGCTGCTGTTTTCGTGGTGGGAAGCGCTGTTCATCCTGCCCAACCATATCCGCGACGTTGCCAACGCCGCCAAGCATCCGAAGGAACGCTGGCTGTTCGTCAAGCTGACCGGCATCTACACCTGGCTGCTGCGCCGGGCGCTGAAGCTGCGCTACCTGACCATCCTGCTGACCATGGCCGGACTGGCCGGGGCCGGACTTCTCGCCTCGCAGATGAAGTTCCAGCTGTTTCCGCCGGGCGCCGAATCGACCTTTTACCTGCGCGTGAACATGCCCGTCGGAACAACGCTGGAGCAGATGCGCGATACGCTGAAGACCCTCGATATCGAGGTGCGCAGGCGCATCGATCCCGCCCTGCTGGAAACGACCACGATGATCGCCGGTGAAAACAGCGCCGACCAGCGCGAGGCGCTGAAACAGATCGGCGACCGCTTCGGGTTCGAGCGGGTCATTCTGATTCCGTTCACCGAGCGCGAGGTATCGGCCTTCACCGTCATGGATCGCATCCAGAAGGAAATCCCGCCGCTGTTCCCCGACCTCGATATCAGCTTCGCCATGCAGCGTCCCGGCCCGCCGGTCGGCCGCGCATTGCAGGTGGAACTGACCGGTTCGGACGAGGCGGCCATGACCCGCACCGCGCAACGGCTGATGGACCTGTTGCGGCAGATCGACGGTGCCGAGGCCATCGAAAGCGATCTGGAACCGGGAGATACCGAACTGCATGTGGTTCTGGACCGGAAACTGGCCGCCTTCGCCGGCGTGGACCTGGCCACGGCCGCCACCCATATCCGGGCCGCCTTCGACGGCCTGCGCGTATCGACGCTCAAGCGGGGCAAGGAAGAGGTCGACGTCACGATACGCTTCACAGAACAGGCCCGTCACGATCCGGACACGCTGATGAAGCTGGAGATTCCCAACCGCCAGGGCGGACTGGTGCCGCTGTCCCGCATCGCCAGCCTCGTGGAGATGCCCGGCGCCACCAGCATCCGCCACAAGGACGGCAACCGGGTCATCAACGTATCGGCCGAGGTTGACCGCCAGCGCATCACGTCGCAGGAACTGAACAGGCGCGTGACGCAGGCGAAGGATCAGTGGCTGGCCGATGATGCGGCGACGGTACGCTTCCATCTGGGCGGCGAACAGGAACGCAGCGAGGAATCGGTACGCGGCCTGATCTTCAGCTTCCTGTTCGCGCTGGCCGGCATCTTCGTGATCCTGGCCATCCAGTTCAACCGCATCAGCTACCCGATTCTGGTCATGCTGGCGATCCCGTTCGGCGTGATCGGCATCGTCATCGGCTTCTTCCTGCACGGACAGCCGCTGTCGTTCATGGCCATGATGGGCTTTGTCGCGCTGACCGGCGTGGTCGTCAACGCCTCGCTGGTCATGGCCGTATTCATCCAGCGCCAGATCGACGCCGGCGTTCCGTGGCGCGAAGCCATCATCGAAAGTGGACGCAGGCGCCTCAGGGCCGTGCTGCTGACCGCGATCACGACCGTGGTCGGACTGTTGCCGACCGCCTATGGCTGGGGCGGCCTCGACCCCTTCGTCGCGCCCATGGCGCTGGCGCTGTCGTGGGGGCTGCTGTTTTCGACCGTCATCACGCTTTTCTCGGTGCCGGCGGCGCTCGGCATCGCGCTGGATGCAAAACATCTGCCCGCGCGCCTGCTCGGCAGGCGGGAGGGAAGCGCAACATAAACAGGCGTTAATGACCGGTTCACGGCTTCATCACGCACCGGTGCTACAGTACGTTCCTGTCTGGTGCCTCCCTCCTCCCCTCCCTTTCGGCATCAGGCAGCAAAAAGGCCCCGCTCCGGTGGGGCCTTTTGTCGTTTCCGGCGTCGTCCGGAGGGATTCAGTGATGCCCCTCTTCCGCCTCGACCTCGCGTGCAAATGCCTCGCGGTTGCGGGCGATCAGCCAGACAAGGCAGGCCGAATAGATGAACGTCGACAGCAGGATGACGCCGATCACAACCGCCCTGAACATCTCCAGGTGCTCGAAGTCGGCCGGAATCATCATCAGCATGACGATGGACAGACCGCCCTTGATGCCGGCGAAGGTCAGCACCCCCCACCAGCGGAAATTGACATTGGTCATGCGGGTCGTCCGGTTCGTGATGATCGCGAACTTGCCCATCATCAGCGCCCGGATCACCGTCGTGGCCGCGAACATGGCCAGGATCTCGCCCTTGTACTGCCACAACAGGTCGACATTGATAATCTCGGCCATGGCGATGAACAGGATCGTGTTGGCCACCAGCGCCAGCAGCTGGATGTCCTCCTTCGTGCGCACATGCCGGGCGCGTTCGTCGACCGTCACCCGGATGCGCTGCAGCGCGGCATGGATGATGCGCCTCGAGCGCCGCTCGCCGGTCACCTCGTCCTCAAGCATCTGCTCCTCATCGCTGATCCGCTTCTCGTCGGCGGCAATCGCCTCGGTCATGACATGATGCACGGTGATCGTTGCAAAGATGCAGGCCAGAATGCCCGACAGATGCATATGCGAATGGGCTCCGAAAATATTCAGCAGCGCATAGAAATGCTCGGCCAGCTCGAAGGCGCCGTAGCCGGTGATCAGGATGATCATCATCTCGGCCGTGCGGTTTTCGGTCGTTTTCAGCCCCAGAAGGCCCAGATAGCCGATCGCCACGCCCAGCGCCGCCGACCCCAGCACGACGGTGACGCTGATCCGGGCCACATAGCCGAAGGTAAGTTCGCCGCCGCCCAGCGCATAGAGGCCGACGAACACGAACACGATCAGCGCCGTCGCATCGTTGAACAGGCTTTCGCCCTCGGCCAGGATTTTCAGACGGTGCGGCAGCGCGAACTTGGAAAAGATGCTGACCACCGATACGGGATCGGTGGCCAGCACCATCGCGAACAGCACGATCACTGCCGCCACCGACAAATGATATTCGCCGAAGATCAGGTCGGCGGTCAGGATGGCCATCAGAATGGAAAGCGCCACGGCCACGACGGCCAGATAAAACAGGCTCAGGCCGTGTTCCTTCAGGTCGCTGACCTTCAGCTCCAGCGAATCGGAGATCAGCAGCACGGGCAACAGAAACAGAACCAGCAGCGCGAAACTGGCCGTATCGGCGGTAAACAGCGGCGACAGCGTGAAGAAATGCTCGAATGCGAAGGCCAGGCCGATCAGGCCGAGCGGCGACGGCACCTTGAACTTGTCCTCCAGCTTCAGCGCCAGATAAAGGATGCCGGCCACGCTTAACAGGGTAAGAATCATTCCGAACTCCTTAGATGATTGTAAACGCCCCTCGCGGGGCCGGTCAGGCTAGAAAACGGCGAGCAATTAACGGGCCAACCGCACTAGCGTCCTCCGGACGCCGCGACGAAGGCGATGAAAACGCCGTAAAAGAACGCGTTGCCCAGCAGCCACAGCGGCGTCAGGCGGCCCGTCCTCATCAGCAGCCACAGCCAGCCGGCGCCGCACAGCGCCAGCATGACCGAGACGAGCGCATAGTCGCTGTCGATATGCCAGGGCATGATCAGCATGCCGATGCCCGGAATCACCGTGCCCTGGAAAACCATCGCGCCGGTGATGTTGCCGAAGGCCAGCGTATCCCGGCGACGGCGGATCCACAGGATCGAATTGACCTTTTCGGGCAATTCGGTCGCCACCGGCACGATCAGCAGCGAAACAACCAGCGCGCCGATACCGATCATCTCGCTCATCGACTCGGCTCCGGCGACGAACAGGCGCGCCCCCCAGACCAGTGCCAGCACGCCGGCCAGCAGCTGCAGCAGGGCAAGCGGCGTGGACGGCGCGAAAAATCTGGCGCCATACAGCTCCTCGCCGGCTTCCGTCGCATGTCCCTCGGCCACCAGCTGCTGGCTGGCCCGGATCGTCGCCATCAGATACATGAAATAGATCACGAACATCAGCAACGCCGTCATGACCCGGATGTTCTGCCATGCCCCGGGCAGGAAGGCGACGGCGACGGCCAGCATGAAACCGCCCAGAAATACCAGAATATCGCGTCGCAGGCCGCTGCGCTCGGGGTTGAAGGCGTCGTTCCAGCCACGTTTGCGGCCCGCGAACCAGGCCATCAGACCCAGGCTCAGCGTGCCCAGCATGAACGGCGCGCCGAGAATCGCGCCGAGACCCACTGCATGATTGATCTCGACCGCAGCACCGCCGGCCAGCACGGCCACCATCGGCACGATGGTTTCCGGCATCGCCGTGCCAACCGCAGCGAACACCGAACCGGTCACGCCCTCGGATACGCCCATCTTCTCGCCCAGCCATTCGAGGGCATTGGTAAAGACCTGCGCGGCGACAAACACGATGGCCAGCGCCAGCAGTAACAGCAGAATGGCCTCAATCACGATCTTCCTCCTCCGATGAGGCAAACCTTGCCATAAAAAAGGCCGCCCGTAAGCCACGGGCGGCCCTGGATGCGGAATGCGTGACAGGTCTACTTATGGCTTCCCGTCATGTAATCGAGCATGCCGGCATGCTCCTCGTTCATCTTGCGAACGATGCGGGCCGAGGAAACCAGCATATAGGTGAACAGCGCGAACACCAGTTCCGGGCTGGTCTGCATCAGCTTCGAATAGCCTTCGCGACTCATCTTGTAAACGACGCAGTCCTGGCTTGCCACCACCGAGGCGCTGGCCGGCTCGCCGGTCAGGAACGTGATCTCTCCGAACAGCGCGCCCTCCCGTGCCGTCGTGATCCGCTGCTGATGACCGCCGGTTTCCTTGAGCACGTCGGCAGCCCCCCTGCGCAGCAGATACAGCACGCCGCCCTGGTCCCCCTCCCGGACAATGGTATCGCCCCTGGCGAACTCGACCCGCTCGACGACACCGGCCAGCTTTTCCTTGTCGCCGTCGCTGAGCTTGCATTTCAGCACATGTTCTTCCAGCCATGCGACATCAATCGGTTTCTCTGTATTACTCACGCGCGCTCCTCCTTGATAGCTCCCCAGTATAGCACAGACCCATGACTGCGGCATGGTCGGTGGCCTTATGCAAGCGCAAGCGCAGGCAAGTTGCAAGCACCGGCCGAATCGCTGGAGAAAAACGGATTTTCCTGTTCCAATACGGACCATGCTGCAGACATTTCCCCGACACGGACGCGCAGATGGCTGAATACGCGCCGAAATGGCGGCAACAGCTGGGCCTGGCCCTGCCCGAATCACGCCCCGGCTGCATCTGGGTGCATGCCTGCTCGGTCGGCGAGGTCGCCTCGGTGGCACCACTGATCCGGGCGCTGCAACAGAGGGGCCATCCGGTCCACCTGAGCGTCGTCACCGCCACCGGCCATGTCCATGCCCGGCGCCTGCTGGACGGCGTTTCCGTATCCTACCTGCCCTGGGATCTGCCCGGCGCAGCCGGGCGCATGATCGACCGGCTGCAGCCGGCCCTGCTGCTGCTGACCGAAACCGAATTCTGGCCCGGCATGCTCGGCGCCTGCCGCCGGCGCGGCATGCCGGTCATCGGCATCAACACCCGCATCTCCGATCGCTCCTTTCCCGGCTACCGGCGCACGGCCCCGCTGTGGCGCCGTTGGCTGGCGCCGGTATCGCTGTTCCTGGCCCAGAGCCAAACCGATGCCGAACGCCTGGTCGCCATCGGCGTATCCCCGGAGCGCGTGCGGGTGGCCGGCAATCTGAAATATGCCGTCAGCGTGCCGCAGGTGGACAGCGGCGCATTGCGCCGCAGGGCGGATGCAAGCGGCAGCCGGCCGATCCTCGTCGTCGCCAGTACGCATGACGATGAAGAGGCGAGGATACTGGACATGCTGCCGGCATGGCTGAAGCGCCGGCCGGATCTGCTTCCCGTCATCGTGCCCCGCCATCCGCAACGCTTCGATGCCGTCGCCTCGCTCATCCGCCAGCGCGGCTACCGGGCGGGACGCTGGTCGCAAGCCGACGGCGACGCCTCCCCCGACATCCTGCTCATCGACGCGATGGGCGTGCTCGGCGGCCTGTACAGCATCGCCGATCTGGTCGTCATCGGCGGCAGTCTCGCCGACATCGGCGGCCACAACCCGCTGGAGGCGGCCGTCTGCGGCCGCGGCGTGGTCACCGGCCCGCATGTACAGAACTTCCGCGCCATCATGCAGGACATGCAGCGGCACGGCGCGGCCATCGTGGCGGCCAGCGATGCGGAACTCGAACAGGCCGTCGCCCGGCTGCTCGAACATCCCGATGAACTGCGCCGGCTGCACGGCCATGCGGCCGCCTTCATGAGCGAACGCGGCCGGGTACTGCCGCGCATTCTGGAGGCGATCGATGCGTGGCTGCCGGAAAGCGCCGGCCGATGAGCGGGCTGCACCGGCATATCGAACGCATCTGGTGGCAGGCGGCCGAACCTCCGCGGCTGCTGCGTCTTGCCGAACCACTCTATGCCGCCATCAGCCGCCGGCATCTGGCACGGCGCGCGCGCCGTGCGACGCAGCCACCGCTGCCGCTGATCTCGGTCGGCAATATCACGGTCGGCGGCAGCGGCAAAACGCCGTTCGTCATCTGGCTGGCCGAAGCGCTGCAACGGGCGGGCCACGCGCCGGTCATCCTCTGCCGTGGCGACGGCGGCAGCGGCGCGCGGACGCGCCGGGTCATGCCCGGCGACGATCCCGCGCAGTGCGGCGACGAGGCCGTACTGCTGGCCGGCAGCGACTTTCCGGTGATCGCCGGCCGTGACCGCGTCGCCGGCGCGCGCGTGGCGGGCGAACTCGGCGATGTGATCATCCTCGACGACGGCTTCCAGTACCGCCAGCTTGAACGGGCCTGCGATATCGTGCTGGTACCGGCCGACGGCGTCGGCAACGGCCGCCTGATCCCGGCCGGCCCGCTGCGGGAGCCGCTCTCCGCACTCGACCGCGCCGATATCATCGTGCGCAGCGGCGCGGGCGACGGCAGGCCACTGACGAAGCGGAAGGAATGGCGCTGGCGGGCCGGGGCCGGCGCGTTGCGGGACGCGATGCAGCTGGAAACGACGGCGCCCGCGCAGGTGCTGGCCGCAACCGGCATCGCCCGGCCCCGGCGCTTTGTGGAAGATCTGGGGCGGGCCGGCGTCCGCATCACGTCCGAATGTTTCTTTCCGGACCACCACCGTTTCTCCGCAACCGATGTCCGCCGCCTGCTGGAGCACCGGATGCCGGTCGCGGTCACGGCCAAGGACGCGGTCAAGCTGACCCGGCTCTGGCCCCGCGACGTGCCGCTATGGGTGCTGCCGCAGCACGGCCGTGGCGAAAACGGCCTGGCGGAGGCTATCCTTGCCCATGCGGACATCGCCGCAAGAGGGGGAAACCATGAGTCAGCTTGAAATTCAGTATCTGGAACCGCGATACGGGGTCAACTACGACAGGGGCTATATCGGCTTCACCTACAACAGGGATCACATCTTCGCGCTCGGCACGGCATGGTTCACGCGCTGGGAGCGCATGGGCGACATTCGTGCCACGCATGCCTTGCTGGTAACAGGTGAAAACGAATGCATCGAGGCCGTCGGTTCGGGGGTGCGCAGGGCCGATCTGCAAGGCTATTTCGACGACCCGAACTGCCAGATCTTTTTCCGCAAGCCGCGTGGCCTGAACGCGGACATCGCCGACAGGCTGCATGCCCTCGCCGCCCCCGAGGTCGGCAAGGACTACGACCACGCGCTGATCCTGGGAGCCGCGGTCAGCGGCAGCTTCTTCGGACATCTGCTCAATCTTCTGACCTGCAACCGGGCGGAGGACCTGCTCGACCGCATACTGAACGATGAAGACAGGTGGATCTGCAGCGAACTGGTCGCCTACTGCCTCGACCGGATCCCGGACTACCGCGACCAGGGCGTGCTGCGCCGTCCGAACGAAACGATCAATCCCCAGGAGCTGTTCGAGGACGACGTCATCTTCAGCCCGTGGAAAAAAACGGCCCCCGCATGACAGGCCGGCCTCAGGGCCGAAGCAGACAGAGATAGGCGGCGTAGGCCGCGACAAGCACGCCGCCTTCCACGCGGCCGACCCTGCCCCGCCCGCGCAGGGCGAAACAGACGACGGGCAACGCGAGCGTGAACGCAAGCATGACGGGGAAGTCCCTCAGCAGGGCCTGCGGCGCGAACGCGCCCGGTTCGGCCAGCGCCGGCATGGCCAGCACCAGCAGAAGGTTGAACATGTTCGAGCCGATCACGTTGCCGACAGCCATGTCCGCCCGCCCCTTCAGCACACAGGCCACCGATGCGACGAGTTCCGGCAGACTGGTGCCGATGGCGACCACGGTCAGGCCGATGAGCAGGTCGCCGACGCCGAGGAAACGGGCAATCTCCGAGGCTCCCCAAACCACCATTTTCGAACTGACGAACAGCATGATCAGGCCGAACGCGAAAAAGAAGGCGGCCCGGCCGGGACGCGCGCCGCCGGCCACCGCCGCTTCAAACTCCCCGGCCAGGGGATCATGCCGGTCGCGCAGAGAGATACGCGCCAGCCAGGCCAGCAGGACCAGCGTCGCGGCCAGCAATGCCATCCCGTCCATCCGCCCCAGGCTGCCGTCCGCCATCAGCACAAAGGCCAGCGCGGTGACCAGCATCAGCACCGGGATCTCCCGGCGGACAGTCATCGAGCGAACCGGAAACGGCACCAGCAGCGCCGTCATGCCCAGCACCAGCCCGACATTGGCGATGTTCGAGCCAAGTACGTTGCCGATGCCCAGATCCCGGTTGCCGTCGAGGGCGGCGATCGCGGACACGATCATCTCCGGCAGCGAGGTGCCCAGGCTGACGATCGTCATGCCGATGATCATCGGTGACACACGGAAATACGCCGCGATTGTCGCAGCGCCATCGACGAACCGGTCGGCGGCCCAGAGCAGCAGAAGCAGCCCGGAAAGCAGCGTCAGGACGGCGATCAGCATCGGCGGCCGCCCCTCAACGGCCCGGTGGATCTCAACTTGCCATGCAGGCGCATCATGGAAACGGATACTAGCAACGAGACCGGATACAGTAACCAAAAGTCCATTTAGGGAGTTCGGTGTTCAGGACGATTACCCTTTCCATACACCGGATATTTGGCATTGTCCTGAACAGATGTAGGCTATGCATGCTAGCGGGCATCTATGGGCACGAAACGCAAACCCGCCCGGCGTGAGGTCTTTCAATGATCGATTTCGGCGCACTGTTTGAGCAACACCTTTCCGGCTTTTGGTGGCTGCTGCCACTGGTTGTTCTGACAACCCTGCTCAAAGGCTTCATGGGCGAAGCCATGGTCAACCTCGGCGTTCGCCTGTTTCTCAATAAAAATGACTATCACCTTATCAAAAACGTCAGATGCAAATGAGACACCCGCAGATATGACAAGCCCTCGCTGGACGAAAGAAGAGGTGAAGCTTGGGTTCAACCTCTATTGCCAGTTGCCGTTTGGGAAACTGCATAGCAGGAACCCGGAGATCATTGAGCTTGCCAAGCTAATTGGGCGCACCCCAGGAGCGGTGGCCATGAAGCTCTGCAATATCGCCAGCCTTGATCCAGCGATTATTGAATCGGGACGCAGTGGCCTAGGCAATGCTTCAGCATTGGATCAAGAGGTATGGGAGGAATTTCATGCCGACTGGGACCAATTGGCTACGGAATGCCTGCGTATCTATGAAAAGCTAAGGAAAGAAAAGGGGCTATCCCCCAGCGACAACGAACAGGCCGATGTGGTGCCCGATGATGTTAATGACTTCACTGGCGAGACTCGGAAAGCCATCACCGAACAGCGCATGCGGCAGAATTTCTTCCGGCGGGCCGTGTTGAGCAGCTATCTGGGGCGTTGCTGCATGTCCGGTCTTTCTGATTCCCGCCTGCTCGTTGCCAGCCATATCGTACCGTGGAGCAAAGACAAGCATAATCGGCTGAATCCGCGCAACGGCCTCTGCCTCTCCGCCTTGCATGATAAGGCGTTTGATCGCGGCTTGATCACATTGGATGACGATTATCGGATCATTCTCTCCAAAGATTTAGAGCAGCGGAACGAAGCCATTGTCCGCGACTGCTTCCATCCATTGGCGGGGAAACAAATCACGTTGCCCGAGCGCTTTGCGCCTAACAAAGCGTTTCTAGCGCAGCATCGGGAAACGGTGTTTGTCGATCATGTCTGAAGCGAAACCCCGGCCAGATTATTCCGCCTCTGGCGAATACCTTTGCCACAGGCGGCGGTCATTCAGCCATGATTCGAGTTTCTCAAGACAGCCGTGAGCAGCCGCCGATTCGCGGCAGAAACCTTCCAGTTCGGGATAGATCAGGCACAGCGCCGCGACATCATGCATATCCTGCTGGCCGCTGGCCAGGCACTTGCTGACGATAAAGCTCCTGATATCCGCCACGCGCAGGCCGGCCTTCAGCTCGAAGGCGGCGCAATCGATGCCGGTTTCGGAAGCTGGCAAAACCTGGAACGGAATCCCGTCGATTTCACCATGCACCACCCAACTCAGGTCATCCGGGTCGTTGCTGCGACATATTTCCGCATCAATATTGACAGTTCCAAGACGTCTGACAATCTCTTCCGGACCGACACCTGCAGCAATATCCACATCCCGGGTGAATCGCTCCACTCCGTAAAGGGCACCGCAAACACCACCGATCAGCACACCCTCGGGATCAAGTACGGATAACAGGCGGGAAGCTGCATCAGCAAGCTGCATCAGCCTTCACCTTGAAAGCATACAGTTCATCCAGTCTTCGCAAACGCTGATGATAAATGCTTTCCACGATCGATACCCGCCGCCCGTTTCGGACATCCGAACGAATGCGGACATGGCCTGCCGCTGCCAGCTCCTGCACATGATCATAAACGCGCCGGTAATTGCGCCCACATCTCTGCGCAAGCTGATAAATCGACATGGACGGAGACTGTTCAATAACCGCCAGCAATTCGTTTTTTCGCCTCGTCATTTTTGTCATATATGCCATGTTGATGGAAACAAAAGAATTAGGCAACAAAAAACCGTCGAAGCATAATTCTTCGACGGTACAGAAAAGAAAAGGCCCATCGGAGCTTTCGCTCAACGATGGGCCTTCGTATAAAAATCCTGGCATCGACCTACTCTCCCGTGGGGAACCCCACAGTACCATCGGCGCTAAGGAGCTTAGCTTCTGAGTTCGGGATGGGATCAGGCGTTTCCTCCTCGCTATGGACACCAGGAAACTGGTGGACCGAAAGCGAACTTCCGGTCATAGCTGATATTTTGTGATGACCAATGTCTTAACGTTGCATGGTCAAGCCGCACGGGCAATTAGTACTGGTCAGCTCCATGTGTTGCCACACTTCCACACCCAGCCTATCAACCTGGTAGTCTTCCAGGGCCCTTCAGGGAGCTCAAGGCTCCGGGAGAATTCATCTTGAGGCCGGCTTCCCGCTTAGATGCCTTCAGCGGTTATCCGTTCCAAACGTGGCTACCCTGCAATGCTCCTGGCGGAACAACAGAAACACCAGAGGTTTGTCCATCCCGGTCCTCTCGTACTAAGGACAGATCCTCTCAATTCTCCAACGCCCACGGTAGATAGGG
>JAJRVH010000233.1 GCA_021545625.1 Zetaproteobacteria bacterium | reverse complement strand
TGCTTTCGTATCGCAAGCCGCGCGATTAGCGTTGCCGGCCGATGTTTTTATTGCCGAACAGAGAATGCGCGCATGGGTGATCTCCCGACCCATGTATTCCGCGAATACGACATCCGCGGCATCGCCGGACGGGATATCAACGAGGCCTTTGCCTACCGCCTGGGCAAGGCCTTCGCATCCATGCTGCCGGAAGACGGGCGCCCCGTTTCGGTCGGCCGCGACGTGCGCCTGTCGGGCGAGGGCCTGCAGCAAGCCGCCGTTCGCGGGCTGACCGATGCCGGACGCGATGTCATCGATATCGGCATCACGCCGACGCCGCTGGCCTATTTCTCCGTCTATGCCCTGCAAACGGCCGGCAGCCTGCAGGTCACGGCCAGCCATAATCCGGGCGAATACAACGGCTTCAAGATGATGATCGGGCGCAACAGCCTGCATGGCGCTGATATCCGGCGACTGATGCGTCGCATGCATAAGAACATAGCCGATGCCGATGTCAGGGGAAGGCTCCGCCGCCACGATATCAGCGCCGAATATCTGGACTTCGTTGCTCGCGACTGCCCGCTGTCCCGGCCGCTGAAGGTCGTTGTCGATGCCGGAAACGGTCCGTCCGGCATCATCGCGGCACCGCTGTACCGGCGGCTGGGATGCGAGGTGACGGAGCTGTACTGCGAGCCGGACGGGCATTTTCCGAACCACCACCCCGACCCGAGCGTGGCGGACAACCTGAGCGATCTGTCGGCAAGGGTGGTCGAAACCCGGGCCGATCTCGGTATTGCCTTCGATGGCGATGGCGATCGCATCGGCGTCGTCGACGAACACGGCGATATCATCTGGGGGGACATGCTGCTGCTGTTGCTGTCCCGGCATCTGCTGCAACACCATCCGGGGGCGACGATCATCTCCGAGGTCAAGGCCTCGCAGCTTCTCTACGACGGCATCCGGGAAGCCGGCGGCAGCCCGCTGATGTGGCGCACCGGCCATTCGCCGATCAAGGCCAGGATGAAGGAAACCGGCGCGCTGCTGGCCGGCGAAATGTCCGGGCATATGTTCTTCGCCGACCGCTTCTTCGGTTTCGACGATGGCGCCTATGCGGGCGCGCGGGTCATGCAGGTGCTGGCCGATGCCCAGGCTCCGCTATCGACGCTATTGAGTGATGTTCCGCCGTTGCATAGCACGCCGGAGATCCGCATTCCCTGTCCGGATGAGGAAAAGTTCGAGCTGGTGGAGGCAGCCAGGGAATATTTCGATGCAAAAGGCTATCCGATGATTGATATCGACGGCATTCGCATCAGCTTCCCCGGCGGCTGGGGGCTATTGCGCGCCTCCAACACCCAGGCGGCGCTGGTACTGCGTTTCGAGGCCGACAGCGAAGAACAGCTGAACAGCATCCGCCGCACCATTGCCGACTGGCTGTCAGCCCGTCGCGTGGATGTTGGTCAGCTGAACCACACTCAGGCGTAGGCGCGCTCCAGGAACTCGCGTTTCTGCTGCAAACGCCGGCCGCCCTCCTCCAGACATTCCAGGTCATGGCCCATGCTCTGTACCTGTCCCGACAGCCAGCGCAATGCCCGGCGGTGCATCAGCTCCAGCCGCAGCAATTCATCCAGCGGCAGGTCATGACAGTGCTTCAGCTCCGCGACACAGGCCGTGTATTCCCCGGCCATGCGGGCTGCTTCCTGCCAGCGACGACGCTGCATCATCGCATACATGCGATCCAGTCTGTCGCGACACTCGGCCACCATGCGGTGACTCCCGGAAACCTGGGCAGGAGCGATACGGATGCCATGCTCCGCCGCGATCATGCCGCGACCCTTATCTGGGCATCCGCAGCCGGCTGCGACACGTCCGGCGCCGTCTGCTGCCGGGATGACAGACCCAGCCAGCCTTCGCGCAATTCCTGCGTCAGGCGCATCACCTCGTCCACATGCTCGGTGGAGCAGGAGCAAAGTCCTTCGGTCAGACGGTTCATCATATACAGATACAGGCTGGAAAGATCCTTTGCGATCTCGCCGCCCTCTTCCATGTTCAGGCTCGAGGACAATTCGATGATTGCCTCCATCGAACGGCTGGTATGATCGGCCTCAGCGGCCAGATCACCTGCCTCGATCGCCATGTGCGCACGGGCCAGCGATTTGTACAATGCCTCATAGGTCAGAAGCACGAGCCCCAGTGGGCCCGCGCCCTCGACCTGATTTCCCTGATATGCCTGATACCTTGTCATGAACTGCCTCCTTGCCGGTTGCCGGAATCGATTCGAGCGTTCCCTCGCTTCATGGTTATCTATCGGCGACGGGGACTCCGACTTGAAGAAAGAGCGTCGCTTTCCACTGTCCCGGCAAACGAGCAAAAAACATGCCTGGGAACATGTTTCTGGCGACCTCGTTCAGGGCCATGATTGCATGGACTGTTCCGCCCATGCGGCTGCGCCGGAATGGGCATGAACAGGCTCTAGTTGTTGCTGGCGTTCTGGGCGTTGATCTGCTGGGTCAGGAAATCGGCGGACTGCTGCAGGGTGGCCAGGGTTCGCTGCATATTGTCGAACTGCATGGTCAGCGTGACGCGCTGCTGTTCCATCTGCTGAGTCAGGTCATCGATCCTGCGGGTCAGGTCGTCGTAGGAACTCTGCTCGGCATTGATGCTACCCTGGATGAAGCCGGTCACCGGGTTGGAATAAAGGTCGAGCAGCCCATCGAAGGCCGCCGCGATACCGATACCGACCGTCAGACTGCCGACGGCGCCGGTGGCCGTGCCGGTATACAGCAGGGCCAGCCCGTCCACGTTGCCCTCGATGCCGCGCAGCATCTGCCCCGTGCCGGTGGCAGCCAGGCCGTTGATCGTGCCGGCCACATCGGTGCCGCTGACGCTCTGGTTCGCGATACCCAGCCCGTCAACGCTCTGGGCAATACTGAAACCACCGCTGGCGCCGTAATTCGTAGCCTCAATAGCGATACCGGTGCCCGATACGATGGCCTGTACCGGCAAGGCATAGCGCCCTTCGGTCACAACGGTATCGGTTCCGAAATTCAGCGTGCCACCGCCCTCGTTATTGGCCGTGAGGCTGATCGTCAGCGAGGAGTCGCCCGTCTTGCTGTCGGTCACGGTGATCCGGCCACTGGCATCGATCGAGGCGACGACCTCCTGATTGAATGCCGACTGGATTGCCGACAGCAGGCCGGCCACCGTATCGGTCGCCGGATCCAGCACCGTATAACTGCCGCTGACCGTCGCGCCCGAGCGCAGGGTGCCGCTGATATCGATCGTGTCGCCGGCGGCAATGCCCAGCCCCAGCGCTGCCAGCGTCGTCGAACCGGTCGCTGGAGCGCCCGCATCGGTCAGCGCGGTGGAAAGCTGATGCTGTTCGGTGTAACTGGCCGACAACTCGGCATTCAGCGCCGCAATGATGGCGCTCTGCGTCTGACCGGCCGCCAGATTGACAACCGCCTGTCGCTGGCTGGCCGTATCGGTAATGGTAACGG
>JAJRVH010000232.1 GCA_021545625.1 Zetaproteobacteria bacterium | reverse complement strand
GGATGTGCGCATCCCCGAGCAGAACCGAGGCCGTGACATGTCCTCGCTGTTCATCACCTTCCGCGATGTCATCCTGAAGGGCGACTACGATGTCGCGCTGCGGCTGCATTCCAAGCGCACGCCGCAGGTGTCGGACCGGGTCGCCGAAAGCTTCAAATCGCATCTGTTCGATAACCTGACCCACAGCCCGGGCTATGTCAGAAATCTGTTCGACCGGATGGAGGCCGAGCCGGATATCGGGCTGATCATGCCGCCGATCATCCACATCGGGTTTGGCACGCTGGGCCATGCCTGGTTCAATAATTTCGCCTCGGTCAGCGGCCTGCTGCACAAGATCGGGATCAAGGTGCCGCTGGATACGGCGACGCCGGTGGCGCCCTACGGCACGATGTACTGGTTCCGTACCGAGGCCCTGAAAACCATGTTTGAATGGCCGTGGAAATGGGAAGAGTACAACGAGGAGCCAAACCACATCGACGGCGGCCTCGCGCATCTGCAGGAACGCCTGATCGGTTATTGCGTTCAGGATCGCGGTTACCGGGTGTATTCGGTGCTGACGCCGGTCAACGCGGCCCGCAACTATGCCAAGCTGGAATACAAGATGCAGCGGCTGGCGTCGCACATCCTGCCGGCCAGCATCCTCGAACAGGACCGGGTATTGGCCGAGGGCCACACGCGCTTCCGGGCACGTCTGTATAAGGTGCTGCAGCGCATGTATGGCAATTTCATTCTCCGCTGGCCCGGCTCGCGCAAGCGGTTGCGCCCGATTGCCAAGGCGGTCAGCAGGATGCTGGCCTCCAACACCGGCGGCTGAGTTCGGGCCAGCGGCCGTTCAGGCCCGCCCGGCGGCCAGCGCGAACAGGATGATCTGGGTTTCCAGCCAGCTTTGCCGGTAGATGCTCAGCCGTCGCGCCAGCCGGGCGGCGGCGACGCCGCTCAGCTTGCGGCAGGCGGCGAACTCCTCGAAGATCTTCAGGGTTTCCTCGGACAGCAGCGGCACGCAATCGGCCAGCGCTGCGAGGTTGGCGTCGATCCAGTGCTTGTAGCGGTTGTCCAGCAGTTCGCTCAGCCGGTCGACGCGCGCCGCCAAGCCGCGGTTCTGGCCCCGCATGTTGCCTTGATGCTGCCGGTAGAGCAGGCTGGGCCGCTCGTCGTAGATCACGGTTCCGCCGGCGCCGGTGACCAGCAGGTACAGCCACCAGTCGTGGAACGGCACGTCGAGTTCCGGCCCGGCGGCCCGCGCCAGCGCCAGCCCGGCGGCGTTCAGCATCATCGTGTTGCCCCCGGCGATGGTCTGTACCAGCGCGTTGCGAAACGATGGCGGCCGCGGCCGGGCGGGTGACGGGTGCAGATCCTGCAGGTCGGCATCAACCACCTTGCTGCCGGTGCAATACAGGATCGGCCTGTCCGGGTCCTGCCCGGCAAGCGTATCCAGCGCCCGCGTCAGCTTGTCGGGCAACCAGACATCATCGTGGTCGGCCATGGCAACCGGTCCGGATTGCAGGTCGGGATGGCACAGCAGCGACAGGAAATTGGCGGCCACGCCCTTGCGCGGGCCCTCGATCAGATGCACGTCCTGCGGCACGCTTTCGGCGTAGGCCCGGACCATTTCGAGGGTGTTGTCGCTGGACCCGTCGTCGGAAACCCAAAGCGACCAGTCGGTATGCTGTTGCGCGCTGAAGGACTCCAGCTGTTCAGACAGGAACCGTGCCGAATTCCAGGTTCCCATGACAATCTGCACATGCATTGATCGGGCTTTCCAGCTGATGCGGTACTTCTAGTGACCTTGGTCAGAGATCATTCGCACATGTGGCCGGCCGCCCGTTCCAACCATCCGCAAGGCCACGATCCGGTCATCCAAGATCATGAAACCATTGAATCGACAATTCATCACACATCCTCCGGACAAACGGGTACTCCAAGAGATATGTCAACGCTTCTAGGTGATAAGGCACGGATCGCATAGTCAGAATATGAAGATTCTGGCCGGGATCGGCGACGATGCGCTGGAATTTTCATGAAATGCTGCGACGCAGCAACACATTATCCGCACCGATCGCCGGACCTTCCGGCCAAGGCCCACGGGGCCCCGATCCCTTTTATAGCCGATCTTCGCCCCGTCGGGACATTCTTGAAACTGGCGCCGTGGCCGCCTCAGCGGGTCGGCACCGGGGTGTCGCCACGATAGTCGTAGAAACCACGATCGGTCTTGCGGCCCAGCCAGCCGGCCTCGACATATTTGGTCAGCAGCGGGCAGGGGCGGTATTTGGTGTCGGCCAGCCCGTCGTGCAGCACATTCATGATCGCCAGACATGTATCCAGCCCGATGAAATCGGCCAGTTCCAGCGGCCCCATCGGATGATTGGCACCCAGTTTCATCGACTGGTCGATCGACTGCACCGAACCGACGCCTTCATAGAGCGTATAGACCGCCTCGTTTATCATCGGCATCAGGATGCGGTTGACGATGAAGCCGGGGAAATCCTCGGCGCTGGCCGAGGTCTTGCCCAGCCGGTCCACCACCGCCTTGCAGGCGCTGAAGGTCGGTTCGTCGGTGGCGATGCCCCGGATCAGCTCGACCAGCTGCATCACCGGCACCGGATTCATGAAATGAAAGCCCATGAAACGCTCGGGCCGGTCAGTGCGGCTGGCCAGCCGGGTGATCGAGATCGACGAGGTGTTCGAGGTCAGGATCGTATGCGGTTGCAGATG
>JAJRVH010000231.1 GCA_021545625.1 Zetaproteobacteria bacterium | reverse complement strand
TCAGACTCAGCGCCTTTTCCTTGTAAGGGCACAGCCGCAGCAGGATCGTATCGATGATGCCGCCCTGCTCGCCCGCCTGGACCAGTGAACAGGTCAGCCGGTCGAACTCCCCGGGAAACTTGCGCAGGGTTTCACCCAGCGGACTGCCGCTTTCCAGATTCTGACGTATCTCCTGCAACAGCTTGACCATGGCCTTCTTCTCGGCCCCTTTCTCGGCCAGTTCGAAACACTGAACCAGCGGCAGGCCGGCATTGATCATCGTCGACAGCTGGCGGAAAAATACCGCGATATCCTTGTCGTTGACCTTTTCGGGAAAGAGCTCGATCTCGATCGGCTTCTTCCTGACCTTGATATCGACCAGGCCCTGACGCCTGAGCGTGGCCAGCGCCACGTCGCGATTGGCCACGTCGATTTCGCCGCTTCTCTCCTGTCCCTGCCGGGTCTTTCCTTTCCATAGAAAAATCGCCATCAGTCAGCCACCGTCACCCGGAGACATTCCTCGAGGGAAATCTCTCCTGCCTTCACTTTGTCCAGCGCCGCCATGCGCAGGGTTTTCACGCCCATGGAAACGGCAATGGCATTGATCTCGTCCGCGTTCCTGCCGGCATAGACCGCT
The DNA here is from genome assembly GCA_021545625.1 of Zetaproteobacteria bacterium. Lineage (GTDB taxonomy): Bacteria > Pseudomonadota > Zetaproteobacteria > Mariprofundales > Mariprofundaceae > JAJRVH01. The sequence continues at coordinate 4,554 of JAJRVH010000231.1, read as the reverse complement.
TCGCGGATCTCCTCGAAAATCGGCATTACCTGATAGATACCGGTACGCCCCTTGTAACCGGTACCGTTGCAGTTCGGGCAGCCCTTGCCCGTCAGTGGCCGGTACTGGTCCACCTCCGACTCCGGCACGCCGGCATCGATCAGCGACTCGGGCGGCACCTCGATTTCCATCTTGCAGTCATTGCAGATGCGCCGGGCAAGACGCTGGGCCGACACCAGGTTGACGGCCGAACCGACCAGGAACGATTCGATACCCATGTTGATCAGCCTGTTCATCGTCGAGGGCGCGTCGTTGGTATGCAGGGTCGCCAGTACCATGTGGCCGGTCAGCGCGGCCTTGATACCAATGGCCGCCGTTTCATGATCGCGGATCTCGCCGATCAGGATGATATCCGGGTCCTGACGCAGAAACGAGCGCAACGCCGCCGGGAAATCGAGACCGATCTCCGGATGCACGTTGACCTGGTTGATACCCATGAAGTTGAATTCGACCGGATCCTCGGCCGTGGAGATGTTGACCCCCGGCTCGTTCAGCTCGGACACCGCCGAATACAGACTCACCGTCTTGCCCGAACCGGTCGGCCCCGTCACCAGCACCATGCCGTACGGCTTGTGGATCGCCTCCTGCAGCCATTTGAGCGACTGCGGATCATAGCCGAGCTTGGTCATGTCCAGCTGCAGGCTGGAAGGATCCAGCAGGCGCATCACGACCTTCTCGCCGAACAGCGTCGGCAGCACCGACACGCGGAAATCGACCGTCTTGGCCTTTGACAGGCGCAGCTTGATACGCCCGTCCTGCGGTACGCGACGCTCGGAGATATCCAGCCTGGCCAGAATCTTCAGACGGGAAACCAGCGCATCCTTCATCTTCATCGGCGGCCGCATGATCTCATGCAGCACGCCGTCGATGCGATAACGGACTCGCAGCACCTTCTCGTAGGGCTCCAGATGGATATCGGAAGCACCGCGCTTGATCGCGTCAAGCAGGATCAGGTTGACCAGCTTGACGACCGGCGCCGCCTCGGTTTCGGCCGACAGCGTATGCTCGTCGAGATCCTCCTCGGAGGTATCCACGACCTCCATGTCGCTGGCGCCAAGATCCGCCATTACGTCCTCAAGCTGCTCCTCGCTGGCCGCCTCCTGATCCAGGCGGGCAATCAGCTGGCTCTCCTTGACGATAACAACATCCACCTGGCAACCGCTGATAAACGCGACCTCGTCGAGGCTGTTGATGTCGTAGGGATCGGCCACGGCCAGCGTCAGCACATTGCCCTTGCGCCGCACCGGCAGCACCAGATTCTTGCGCATCACATCGTGCGGGATCTTGGCCAGATTGGGGGCGATATCGATCTTGTCGAGATCGATGGCCGGACGTCCGAAGGACTTGGCGATGAACTTGACCAGCTCGTCCTCGGTGAAGATGTTCTGCTTCACCAGCTGCGAGGTCAGGGTATCGCCATGCAGTTTTGCCTCGCGGATGACGTTGTCCAGCTGTTCGCGCGTGATCTTCTGCTGACGCAGCAGGATGTCGCCCAGTCGACTCTGTTTCATGCGGCACTCCAGGACGGCAGGTCGACCGGCGCGCGACCGAGATAATTTTCGATCCAGCGTAACGCCTGCAGACGATCCGGGCGCGCGCCATCGTGCCACCAGGCAAACGATTCGGCCCCCTGCGCAATGAGCATCGGCAATCCGTCGACAGCCTTCCGGCCGGCGGCGGCGCGGGTAAAGGCAGTCCGGCCGGAAGGACTGTAGACCGCATCCACGGCCATGCCTTCGCCTGCCAGTTCGAACGGAAAGACATCGCCGTCTTTCAGGCCGATGCTCGTCGTATTGATCAGCAGCGCGCTGGCCCGGCTGGCCCGGCTGACCGCCTGCTGCTCCCAGGGCAATGCCTGACAATCCAGATCCGGATAATGTCGCCGTGCCGCCGACACAAAGGCCTGCAGGCGCCCCGGATTGCGGTTGCAAACCAGCACGCGGGCCGGGCCGGCGCCGGCCAGTGCATGCAGGACCGCGCGCGCGGTGCCGCCGGCACCGAACAGCAACACCTGCCCGTCCGCCGGCGCATAACCGCTCCCCTCCAGCACGGCCAGAAAACCGCGCCAGTCGGTATTGGTCGCCTGCCAGCCGTCCCGCGCGCGGCGCACGGTGTTCACGGCCCCGATCATGCGGCTCACGTCGTCGCATGTCAGCTGCTGGAACACGGCTTCCTTGTGCGGCACAGTCACATTAAATCCCTCCACGCCCAGAGCCCAGAGCCCGTCCAGGGCCTGCTTCAGCAGCCCGGGCTCGACCCCGAAGGGCACATACACGGCATCCAGGCCGCGCTGCTGAAGAAACAGGGACTGAAACAGTGGTGACAGCGAATGAGCCACAGGCCAGCCCACAATGCCGTACAGCTTCGTCGTTCCCCGTATCCTCACACTCTCGTTAGAGTAGAACGCCCGCCCTGAACTGTCAAAACCGCCCACCGGACCTATTCCACCGTAACCGATTTGGCCAGGTTGCGCGGCTGGTCGACATCGGTGCCCTTCGCCAGCGCCACCTCATAGGCCAGCAGCTGCAGCGGCACGCAGGCCAGCAGCGGCGTGGAAAAATAATCACCCTCCGGAAGATGCAGCACATGATCGACGTCCGGCGGCCATGCGGAACGGTCCATGTCCGTCAGCAGGATCACCTTGGCGCCGCGGGCCTGTACCTCCCGCAGGTTCGACAGCACCTTGTCCAGATGATACTGCCGCGGCGCAATCACGATCACCGGCAGATTGCTGTCGATCAGCGCGATCGGCCCGTGCTTCATCTCGCCGGCCGCATAGCCCTCGGCATGCAGATAGGAGATTTCCTTCAGCTTCAGCGCTCCCTCCAGCGCCAGCGGGTAGCAGGGCCCCCGCCCCAGATACAGCGCGCCATGCACGCCCGAAAACAGCGGTATCAGCAGACGGACGCTGCCCGCATCCGCCAGCAGCGCCTCGATGCCCGACACGCTGCGGCGAAGTTCTGCCAGATGCTGCTGCTGCGCCGCCTCGTCCATCGCGCCGGCGCGCCGGGCCAGCAACAGCGCCAGCAGCGCCAGCACGGCAAGCTGTGCCATATAGGCCTTGGTCGATGCCACGCCGATCTCGGGTCCGGCATGCAGCCGGATCAGCCCGTCGGATTCGCGCGGCAGGCTGGCGCCGGCCACGTTGCATATCGACAACGCGGCATTGTCCGGCGTGGTCGACTTGAACAGGCGCACGGCCTCCAGCGTATCGGCCGTCTCGCCGGACTGCGACAGCGTGATCAGCAGCGTGTCCGGCCCGATCACCGGGTTGCGATAGCGGTATTCGGAAGCGACATCGACCTCGACCGAAATCTGCAGATAACGCTCCAGCCAGTAACGCGCGGTCAGCGCCGCATGATAGGACGTGCCGCAGGCGACCATGACGATGCGCGCCGGCAACGGCCCCTGCGTCAGCATGGGCGCCTCGGAGAACGCGATATCACCATCCCGGGCATAGACATCGAGAATCCGCCGCAGCACGTCGGGCTGCTCGTGAATCTCCTTTTCCATGAAATGCCGGTACGACCCCTTGTCCGCCTGCGCGGCGACCTGCTGCAGCGGCTCCCAGATCGGCGTCACCGGCAGACCGGCCTCGTCGAACACCTCGCAGCCACCGGCGCTGCAGCGTCCCCATTCGCCCTCGCGCAGATACATCACTTCATCGGCGATATCCGCGACGGCCAGCGCATCGGAAGCCACCATCATCCCCGCCTCGCCGCGGGCCAGCAACAGCGGACTGCCCCTGCGCGCGAACCACAGCGCACCGGCATCGGCATGGATCAGGCCGGCGATCGCATACGCCCCCTTCAACGCGTCGAGCATCCGCTTCCAGGCCCTGGCAGGCTCGTCCCCTTCGGCCAGATGCTGCTCCAGCAGCATCGGAATCACCTCGCTGTCCGTTTCCGACACAAAGCGGCATCCCTGCGCCTCCAGCATGGTGCGCAGCGCTCCGTGATTCTCGATAATGCCGTTATGCACGATGGCCGCGTGTGCGCTGCGGTGCGGATGGGCGTTGATCTCGCCGGGCCGCCCATGCGTAGCCCAGCGTGTATGGCCAATGCCCGTCCGACCGGGACAGGGCTCGTCGCGAAGCCGCTCCCTCAGGCACTCCAGCTTGCCGGCCGCCTTCACGCAATGCAGCGCGCCGTTCTCCGCGACACAGATGCCGGCGCTGTCATAGCCACGGTATTCCATCCTTCGCAATGCCCCGAGCAACATCTGCTGAACGGGCTTGCCGCCGCAGATCCCGATAATGCCGCACATCAGCTTTCCCTTTTCTCGGGACGCTTCCAGTTCGGCACATGCCGCTGATCGGGCCGCGCCGACAGCGTCAGGCCGTTTTCGGGTACATCGCGGGTAATGATGCTGCCGGCCCCGATGGTCGCCCCCGAACCGACCTTCACCGGCGCAATCAGCTTGGTATCGGAACCGACAAACACCCGGTCGCCGATCTTGGTTTCGAATTTGTTGGCTCCGTCGTAATTGCAGGTGATCGTGCCGGCGCCGATGTTG
>JAJRVH010000230.1 GCA_021545625.1 Zetaproteobacteria bacterium | reverse complement strand
TGGCATCAACTTTTTCGCGCCGGTTTCGGAGCTGAACGTGATCGGCGACAAGGCCAACGGCTATGAGATGGTGCATTTCTTCTTCCTGCTGACCTTCGCGGCTGCGATCCCGGCCATCATCTCCGGCGGCATCACCGAGCGTGTGCGCTTCTGGCCCAACGCACTGGCCACGGTCGTGCTGGTGGCGCTGGTTTATCCGTTCTACGAGGGCATGATCTGGGGCGGCAACTTCGGCTATCAGGACTGGCTGGAGGCGGCGTTCGGCGCCGGCTTCCATGATTTCGCGGGCTCGGTCGTCGTGCATGCGATGGGCGGTTTCCTGGCACTTGGCGCCGTCGTGCTGCTTGGCGCGCGCAAGGGCCGCTATACGGCCGACGGCCGCGTGAATGCGATCCTGCCGTCGAATATTACGTTTCTGGCGCTCGGCTCCTGGATACTCTGCGTTGGCTGGTTCGGCTTTAACGTGATGAGCGCCGGCAATGCCGAGGGCGCATCCGGCCTGGTGGCAATCAACTCGCTGCTGGCCATGGTTGGCGGCCTGCTGGCGGCGCTGGTGGCGGGGCGCAACGATCCCGGTTTCGTCCATAACGGCGCGCTGGCGGGGCTGGTGGCGATCTGCGCCGGCTCGGATATTGTGCATCCGGTCGGGGCGCTGGTGATCGGTCTGGTGGCCGGTGCCGGTTTCGTCTACGGCTTCCAGCTCATCCAGAATCGCCTGAAGATCGACGATGTGCTCGGTGTTGTGCCGCTGCACGGTGCCTGCGGTGCCTGGGGGGGTGTCGCGGCCGGCATCTTTGGCCTGGAGGCGCTGGGCGGCGCCGGCGGCGTCACCTTCATGGCCCAGCTGGTCGGTACGCTGACCGGCGTGGCGATCGCGCTGGCCGGCGGCTTTGTTGTGTACGGCGTCATCCGCGCGACGCTCGGCATTCGCCTGAGCGAAGAGGACGAGTTCCACGGCGCGGACCGGGCCGTGCACAACATCAGCGCCTATCCGGAAGAGGATATGGCCAATCACTAGGCCCTGCTCCGGAACGGGCATGAGATCCCCGCTGCTTGCAGCGGGGATTTCTTTTGCCGGTGACTATTTTGCGCCGGACTGTAAGCTGTCGTCTCTGTGGGGTTAGAGATGATCGATACGACAATGCTTCTGATCATGACCGCGGCGATGCTGGCGCTTTCGTTGTCCGGCTGGCTGGCGCATGCACGGCGCCTGAAGCGCGAAATATCGGATCTGGAAAACCTGCAGCGGGATCAGACCGAGGCTCATCAGGGTATCGAGGCGACGCTGCAGGACAAGCTGGCCGATGCCGGCTTCCGCCTGCAGGAGAAGGAGCAGGACAATCATCAGCTGCGCATCAACGAGGCGCGCCTGAACGAGCGGCTGTCCCAGGCCGAGGCCCGCATCGGGGAATACGAGAAAACACTGGCCGACAGGGAGGTGCGCATCGAGATGCTGCAGCGCGAACTGGCGGAACAGCGGGCGATGGTGGCCGAACTGAACACGGCTATTGCCAAGGAACGCCAGGCTGCGGCCGAGAAGCTGGCCCTGCTTGAAGAGGCCCGGACGAAGCTGAGCGGCGAGTTCGAATTGCTGGCCGAGCGCATCTTCGAGGAAAAGGGCAAACGTTTCTCCGAACAGAACAGGGCCAGCCTGGATGAGGTGCTCAGGCCGGTGCGTGAACAGCTGGGCGAATTTCGCAAGCGCGTCGACGAGGTGCATCTGAGCGACGCGCAGGATCGCGCCTCGCTGAAGGCGCATCTGGAACAGCTGGAAAAGCTGAACAGGCAGATGAGCGAGGACGCGCTGAACCTGACGCAGGCGCTGAAGGGGGAAAGCAAGGCGCAGGGCAACTGGGGCGAGATGATTCTGGAGCGTATACTGGAAACGTCGGGCCTGCGCGAAGGCCGGGAGTTTGCCCGCGAACAGTCGTTCACTGGCGAGGACGGGCGGCGCCTGCGTCCGGATGTGGTCGTCTACATGCCGGGCGATAAACAGGTGGTCATCGATTCGAAGGTGTCGCTGACCGATTACGAGCGGGCCGTTTCGGCCGCCGGCGATGACGAGCGCAAGGCGGCCCTCGCCGCCCATCTGCGCAGCCTGAAGAGTCATATTCAGGCGCTGGCATCCAAGCGCTACGATCATTTGCCGAATGTGCATTCGCCGGATTATGTGCTGATGTTTGTGCCGGTCGAAGGGGCCTATCTGATGGCCATCGAGGCCGATCCGTCCGTGTTCGAGGAGGCTTTCGAAAAGCGCGTTGCCGTGGTGACGCCTTCGACATTATATGCGACGCTGAAGCTGATCGAACAGCTGTGGCGCTATGAGCGGCAGAGCGAGAATGTTGTCCGGCTGATCGACCGGGCCGGCAGGCTGCACGATAAAATGGCCGATTTCGTCAAGGCTTTCGAGGAGATCGGCACGCGGCTGGACCAGGCGCAGGATGCCTATGCGACGGCGCTGGACCGGATCAGGAACGGCCGCGGCAATGTTATCAGCCAGATCTCCACGCTTGGCAAGCTGGCCGGCCGCACCAGAAAGGAACTGCCCAGGCATCTGGTTGAGCAGGCCGCGATGTCCGATGCGGCCGACGACTGACGGAGGGTGATTACATTCGCTCGCCACTGAACATTCTGCGCGAGACGTTCGGCTACAAGGCCTTCCGGCCCGGCCAGCAGGCGGTGATCGACGATCTGGTGGCCGGTCGCGATGCCTTCGTGCTGATGCCGACCGGCGGCGGCAAGTCGCTGTGCTACCAGATCCCGGCCATGATCCGGCCCGGTGTCGCGATCGTCGTTTCGCCGCTGATTTCGCTGATGAAGGATCAGGTCGATGCGCTGACGGCGGCCGGTGTCGCGGCCGGTTTTTACAACTCATCGCTGGGCTCGGAAGCGGCGCGGCGATTGCTGGCCCGGCTACATGCCGGCGAACTGGACCTGCTCTATATCGCACCGGAGCGCTTGATGACCGACGCGTTTCTGGAGCGCCTGCGGGGCTTCGAGATTGCCCTGTTCGCGATTGACGAGGCGCATTGCGTCTCGCAGTGGGGACATGATTTCCGTCCCGAATACCAGCGTCTCGGGGATCTGCGCCGGCATTTTCCGAAGGTGCCGATGATTGCGCTGACGGCCACGGCCGATGCCCAGACGCGCGCCGATATCGTGCGCGTGCTGGGACTGGAAGAGGCGGGCCGGCATATCAGCAGCTTCGACCGTCCGAATATTCGCTATACGGTGGTCGAAAAGCAGCGGCCCTTCGAGCGACTGACGGGCTTTCTGGACCGTCACGGGCAGGAGGCCGGCATCATCTATGCGCTGAGCCGCAAGCGGG
>JAJRVH010000229.1 GCA_021545625.1 Zetaproteobacteria bacterium | reverse complement strand
CATTTCCGACTGATAGGCCTTTCTGGCCGCGCCGGCGGGCGCTGTCCGCCGGGCGGCAGGCGCCGGCTGTCCGGATGCGGCCGGGCGTCGCTCCGGCTGGCGGACCGTCTCCTGCTTTTCGGGTTGCCGGGCCATCAGCCGGCCCACCTCGTCCAGATGCCGGCTGGCCTGTTCCAGCTGGGCGGCGGCATCGGCCAGCATCGATTCGAGCTGTTTCTGGCGCCGGCTGTTGCCCATCCACATCAGCCACAGAGCGACCACCGCCGCCAGCAGCAGGACATCCAGCAGCAGGTTCAGGTTCGGTGCCAGCGCCATGATCCGTTCCATGGTCAGTCGAGCCCCATCAGGCTGCGCAGGCGCAGCACCATCTGCGAATGCAGTTGCGAAACGCGCGATTCGGTAAGGTTCAGGATCAATGCGATTTCCTTCATGGTCAGCTCCTCGTAGTAGTAGAGGGTGATCAGCACGTTCTCCCTGGCTGGCAGTCGGGCGATGGCCTCGGCCAGTTGATGCACGAACTGCAGCATCGAGTTTTGCACCTCAGGCATGTGCATCGGATCGCCCTCGAGCGTTTCCAGAATGCTCAGTTCCTCGTCCCGGTTGCCGGTCACCGGCAGGTCGTCGAAATGCACAACGGACATCGAGCGCACCTGATTCAGGCGCTGGCGGTACTCGTCGAGGCTCAGGCCGAGGTGGTCGGCGATTTCCTGTTCCTCGGCGGGGCGGCCGTAGTGCTGTTCCAGTTCGGCAAAGGCCGCCTGCAGTTCCTTGGCGCTGTCGCGCAGGCCGCGCGGCATCCAGTCGAAGGCGCGCAGATAGTCGATCATCGCTCCGCGCACGCGGTAGGAAACGAAGGTTTTGAACTGGATGTCGCGGCTGTGGTCGTAGCGCTGGGCGCCGTCGAGCAGCCCGAGGACGCCGGCATCGATCAGGTCGTCGAGTTCGATCGAGTCGGGTGTGCGGCGCATCAGCTGGTCCGCGTGATAGCGCACCAGCGGCAGGTATTCCTCCAGCAGCTCATCGGGCGTCGGGGGCTGCTGGAGAGTGTCTGCATATTGTGGCGCCAGGTTCACTGGCGTATATCCTGCCGGTCGGCGGATTCTTCCTGCTGCATGGTCTGGTCGGGAATCAGCTGATCCAGCCAGGCGAGCAGCATGCCGATCCAGGCGCCCGAAAGTGTTAGCACGAAGATGCGGAACAGCGCATCGCTGACGGCGATGTTCTGGATCAGGCAGATCGCGCATCCGAGCAACAGCCCGGTGATGGCGCCGCAGACCGAGGCATGCGTGGTATGCATCAGGCACCTGCCACGGCGTTCAGGGAGGCTGTCAGGCTGTGTTCCCAGAAGAATTGCAGGCCGCCGCTTCTGGCGTCGTTACGCGGACGGTTCATCGCCGTATCGAACACATGCTGCATCTGGGCGACCAGCCTGCCGTCATCGCTGGCATCGATCAGGCGCTGATTCTGGATGGCCTGGCGTACGGCCGTATGGCGGGGGATGTTGCCCAGATAGTCGAGATAGACATCGAGATAGCGGTCGGTGACGGACAGCAGGCGCCGGAAGGTAATCTGGCCGTCGATGTCGCCCGTCTGGTTGACGGCGACCATGAAGCGGCGCACGTCGCGCTGCTGCGACAGAACCTTGATCAGCGCGTAGGCATCAGTCAGCGAGGTCGGATCCGGCGTCAGCACGACCAGCGCGTCCTCGGAGGCCGATGCGAAGTAGAGCACGTTTTCGCCGATGCCTGCGGCCGTGTCGATCAGGATGAGATCGTAGTTGTGACCGATGTCGCGCAGATTGTCGAGGATCACCTGCTGATCGTCGGGCGACAGATTGGTCAGCTCGTACAGGCCGTTGCCGCCGGGCAGCACGTCGAAGCCGTGTTCTGTGGAAACAATAAGGTCTTCGAGGATGGCCTTGCCGTGCAGCAGATCCTGCATATTGCCGCTGGCATGCAGGCCGAGCATGACATCGACATTCGCCAGACCGAGATCGGCGTCGATCAGCAATACCCGCTGGCCCTGCCGGGCGGCATGGGCGGCCATGTTGACGGTCACGAAGGTCTTGCCGACGCCGCCCTTGCCGCTGCTGACGGACATGACCCGGGGCGAGGAAGCGGCCATCATGTCCGCACCTGCCGCGCATCGCGCGTCTGCTGGCCGCCCAGCAGCGAGGTCATGGCCGCGGCCGTCAGCCAGCCCATCTGTTCCGGCACTTCCGGGCCGAAGCTGCAATAGCCGACGGGCAGGCGCGCGGCGATGGCCCAGTTGACGACCTTGCCCGGGCGACGGGTTTCGTCCAGTTTGGTGAACGCGATATCGGTCACATCCGGTAGTCTGGGTCTGGCGAATAACTGCATGCCGTCCTCCTCGTACATGTTGGCCGGAATCACCAGAAACCGGCGCGTGCACTCCAGCGTCTTCCAGAGCGCTGCCTGTCGCTTGAGCCCGCTGCCGTGGCGCGGACTCCAGCCTTCGCTGTCTATAAGCAGGAGTTGTGCCGAATCGCAGTGCCGGCGGATCGATGCGATATCCTCGCCGCGGCGCAGTGGCAGCAGCGGAATGCCCAGCGTCGTGGCGTAGCCCTGCAGCGTTTCGATGCCGCCCATGCGTTCGGTGTCGGTCGTGACAAGCGCCACGCGCACGCCCTTCAGGCTGTAGTGCGCGGCAATTTTGGCGATCAGCGTCGTTTTTCCGGCACCCGACGGACCGCAGAAGAGCAGCCGTTTCTGCCGGTCGCCCAGGTTGATGCGTTTGCCCCAGGTAATGTTCTTCAGGCCAGTGGACGGGCGTCCGCAGGCAAAGTCGGCGGCCATGTCGAATGCATGGCAGGGGGAGACCCCCAGCTCCAGCAGGCTGTCGAAGGCGCGCCTTTCCTCCGTGCCGGCCAGCGAGTCCCGCAGGCCGGAGGTTTCCTTGCGTCCCAGCCCTTCGATGATG
>JAJRVH010000228.1 GCA_021545625.1 Zetaproteobacteria bacterium | reverse complement strand
TGAACAGGCGGCCGATGCTGATGCACAGGTGCTGGAGCGTCACGGCCTGACGGTCATTGCGGCGGGAGCGAGGTCGGTCGATGGGGGCATGCTTCGCCGGGAACTGGTGAAGCGGCGCTATCGCAGCGCCTATATGATTGCCGGCCCGCAGGTGTTCCGTACGCTGGTACGGGCCCGGGTGGTGGACGAGCTGTTTCTGACGACGCGCCATGTGCTGAGCGGCGGCGCGGACTGGCGTTCGATCCTCGAAGGGGAGCTGGATGTGCCGGTGGCGTTGCGCATGCTGTCGCTGGCGCTGGACGGCGACGGTTCCCAGATGTTCATGCGCTTTGCACTGGAGCACGGCATTGAGTCGAAGCCCGCTTTGAGCTAAGTTCCAGAGCCCCGCAGGGATATCTGGTCAGCAGGAGGCACGGGTGATCGAACGTATTGGACTGAAATGGGCGGGGATTGCCATCGCGGTGCTGTTCTGGCCGCTGGAGGCGGCCCTGCATGCGTTCGTGTTTGGCAAGGGGGCGTTTGCCGGAAATTTGTTTCCGGCCGATGCCGACGAATTGTGGATGCGCAGCCTGATTTCAGCCGCCTTTATTGCATTCGGCCTGATCGGTCAGCGCCGCCTTGCCGACCTCAGGGAGTTTCAGCAGCGCATTCAGATCAAGCGCAGCCGCCTGCAGCAGATCATCGATTCGGCTTACGATGCCTATGTCGCGATTGACGGGCAGGGACATATTATCGGCTGGAATCGCAGCGCCGAGAAGATGTTCGGCTGGCCGGTCGGCGAGGTGATGGGCCGGCCTTTGACTGGCATCCTGATTCCCGAGCGTTACCGGAAGGCGCATAGCAAGGGCATCCGGCGCTATATGGATACCGGTATCGGTCCGAAGCTGTACCGGCCGGTGCAGATGGAAGCGTTGCACCGCGACGGCTCGGAATTCGGCATCGAGATGGTGATCACGCCGCTGAAGCACGACGGCAGCCAGGAATTTTTCGCCTTTATCCGCAAGCGTTGAGCGGCACTCAGATTATACAGACAGGTGGGTTTCGATGATACATCTCTATGGCATTGCCAATTGCGATACGGTGCGCAAGGCCAGAAAATGGCTGGCTGCGCATGATGTGGAGTATGTGTTCCACGACTACAGAAAGGAAGGCGTGGATCGTGACTGGCTGAAGAGCTGTTGCGACAAACTGGGCTGGGAAACATTGCTGAACCGGCGCGGTACGACATGGCGACAACTGGCCGAATCCGAGCGCGAGGATGTCGATGAGGACAAGGCGCTGACCCTGATGCTGGCCCATCCGTCGATGATCAGGCGTCCGTTGCTGGTGGCGGGCGACCGTTATCTGTCCGGTTTTTCCCCCGAACGCTACGAGGCCTTCTTTTCATGAACGTCCATCACCACGAAAGAGGATTTATTGCAGGTCCGGCCGGCCGGTTGCAGATGCTCTATCAGCCCGGAAGGGAGCGGATGCCGGTGGTCGCCGTCTGTCATCCGCATCCTCAGTATGGCGGTACGATGCGCAACAAGGTCGTCTACTGGATCGCCCGTGCCTTCGAGGATGCGGGATGTTCGGTGCTGCGTTTCAATTTTCGCGGCGTGGAGCAGTCCGAGGGGACATGGGACGAAGGCCGCGGCGAGGCGGACGATGCGGCGGCGGCGCTGGACTGGCTGGCTGAGCGGCATGCCGGCAGCCCTCTGTGGCTGGCCGGCTTTTCCTTCGGCTGTTACGCGGGACTCGCGGCCGCGGCACGCGACGCGCGGGTGCAACGCATGTTTGCCGTGGCGCCGGCCGTCAACCTTTATGCCTTTGATTTTATCGACGGGGATACCCGGCCGCTCACCGTGGTGGCCGGCACCGACGATGCAATCGTTCCGTTCGAGGCCATTCGTTCGTGGGCTGGCCGGCATGGCAATGTCCGCTTTCACGCTATCGAGGGAGCCGGTCATTTCTTCCCCGACCATATGCGGCAGATGACCGGTCTGCTGCTTGCCGATGCCGGTCTCAACTCCCTGTCTGCGCAGGGGTAGCCTCAGCGGTCATTCTGGCGATCAGTTGATCCAGGTCGTCCGGGTGAAAGGGTTTGCTGAGCAGTACGGAATTGGGAACCTTGCGAGTATCCTCCAGCACCAGCGACTGATCGTAGGCGGTTGCGAAAATCAGCGGTATATCCGGACGCAGCGAACGCATCAGCCGTGCCGATTCCAGGCCGTTCATTTCCGGCATGACCATGTCGGTAATGACAATGTCCCAGTCATCGCTGCATTGGCGGAAGGTCTGCCAGGCCTGTTTTCCGTTTTCCGCGGTTGTAACGTGGTGGCCGATGGTTTCCAGTAATTCCCGGGTCGGTTCCAGTACCCGCGGATCGTCGTCGACCAGCAGGATGCGGACGCCGGCCATTTGATTGGTCGATACACTGCTTCTTTCACTGTCTTTGCGCGGATTGCGCAGCGGCAGGAAGATATGGAACGTGGCCCCGTTGCCGGGGCTGCTTTCCACTTCGATCAGACCGTGATGATGGCGCACGCAACCGGCCACCATGGCCAGCCCCAGGCCGCTTCCGAGTTGTTTGGTCGTGTAAAAGGGGTCGAAGATGCGCTCCTGTTCGGCTTCGCTGATGCCTGCGCCGTTGTCCCGGATATAGATATGCGCGAAGCGTCCTCGCCGGAGAACCGGATAACGTGTCAGCCAGTGTTCGCTTCCTTCTGTATCGACCTCTGCCAGACCGATCTCGATCCGTGCGTCCGGATGCCGGTCGCAGCTTTCCACCGCGTTCTGAACCATGTTGTACAGGGCCTGCTGCAACTGGTTGGCATCGCCGTGAAACGGATAGTTGCCGGGCCGGATATTGCTGTCCAGGCGGATGGACTCGGGGATGTTGCGGGTCGCCAGCTTGCAGAACTCCTTCATGAACGGCGCCAGCGGCATGTCCTTGCTGTTGACCTGCCCCTGGCGCGCGAAGGTGAGCAGTTGACCGACGATCTCGGATGCTTCCTGGGCCAGTTTCTGAAGCTTGCGGACGCGGTCGGCCGTTTTCGGTAAATCGCTGACCTCGCGCGAGGCCAGATAGGCCTGGCCGGTGATGCCGGCCAGGATATTATTGAAGTCATGCGCAATGCCGCCGATCAGCGTGGCCAGCGCTTCCTGCTTTTGCGTATCCCTGATTTTGCGCTCCAGTTCCAGTGCCTGCGAGATGTCTTCCTGAATCATGATCGCATGCGTGACCCGCTCGTCAGCATCGCTGATCGGGGCGATGCTGACGGAGGCCGTGAACAGCGAGCCGTCCCTGCGGCGAACCTGCTGTCGGCCCTGCCAGAAGGCGCCGTCCTCGAATACCGATGTCAGACGATCGAGAAATTTGTTGTTTCCGGGCAGGGCGACATGGATGTTTTGCTGCCGGGTATCATGCCAGCCGGTCTGGTGGTAAAAGGCCCGGTTGGCGTATTCGATATCGCCGTCGCGTCGGATAATGATGATGGCTTCGCCGGCCTGATCGATGGCGGCCAGCAGATGGGCATTGCGGCTTTCCAGCTGCCGGCGCTGTTCCAGTTCCTTTTCCAGTTCGCTGGCTGCCTGCCTGTGTTTGTCGATCAGCCGGTACTGCTCGCTGTGGTCATCGATGCAGAACAGCGCCAGATCGTGGGCGTGTAAATATGACACGGTGGTTTTCTGGGTGCGCAGCTCCCCGTTGTCCGTCGGGCAGGGGATGACATGGTGATGCAGGCTGGGAGAAAAGATGGCCGGAGCGCTGCCGTCGAACACGCGATGGATGCGAAGCCGGAATTCGTCCGCGGCCAGTTCCGGATAGGCCCGGTAGAGGTCCTCTCCGAGCATGTCCCGTCGGCTGCGGCCCGTCCATTGTTCGAGCTGCCTGTTCCATAGCACGATGCAGCCGGAACGGTCGATGGCCAGCAGGCCGCTGGTCATATGGTCAAGCAGCGGAAACGCAGCCGGATCGATCATGCCTTTTTCTGCTCCATCCCTACATCGTGCATGGGTCTGTCGAATGAATCAATGCCCGGGCAAAGCAGGAGGTATCCGTCGAGTTGCAACGCATCGACGGAAAAGCGCGCGCGGGCCAGCAGCAGCGTGTCGGCGTGGCCGCGGCGGAGCAGGCCGGCCGGGGATGTAATCGTGAATTCAGGCATGTCGTAATCAAGCGCGCTGTCGAGCATGCCGGCGATGCAGGTCATGATGTCGTTGAGCATGATATTGCCGATTTCGGTCAGCGTGTCGCGGGCCGAGGCATCCATGCCGTCGGCGGGGCTTTCGTCCGTCAGGCAGCCGACGAGGATGGCGGCCGACCGGGCAGGCATCAGCAGGCAGACATGGCCGTCGATCGCGCCGCTGAAGGGCATGCATACGATGGCCAGTCTTTCGCGCCTGCTTTCATCCAGAAGGACGGGAAGCTCGTGATGCCGGAAGGCTCCGATTTCGGCAATGCCGATGCAGATCTGCTGTCTGAGCACGCGGTTCAGCGATGAGGCGGCCTGCTCGATGCCGCTACGGAAACAGCGGATAAGCCTGTCGGTCTGCGAGTCTCTCATATGCATTCTCCATGGCCGGAAACGGGATTGCCGCAGGGAGCCTGTGCCATCAAGGCTCCCCCTTGCCGCGATGACGAAAGCCGGCACGGCGGCAAGGGAGGGCAAGCAAGATCAGTGCCCGAAGGGGCTTAGGGCCTGTTTACACTACGGTCACGCTTGTCGAAGGCGCCGGATTTGATGCGCTGCAAGGCATTTCGAGCGGAATGTGCTGGTTGCACATCCGCAAGGAATAACGCCGCAACGCGCAAAGGCCGGCGCCTTCCCGAATGGGC
>JAJRVH010000227.1 GCA_021545625.1 Zetaproteobacteria bacterium | reverse complement strand
GAATATGCCCTGAAACTGTCGACCACTTTTCGTTTGCGACGTGGTGACTGGCAGGCCCATGTCGGCCTCAACGACCGTCCCGGCGAGGCTGCATTGATGCAGTGGGGGGGCGCCCTGCAGTATCGCCTCTGGCAGGGGGCGGAGCTGGGGTTGTCGCTGGCGTTCAACGAAACCGGTTTACAGACCTCCGCCTTCCGACTGATCGGCGCCCGCGACAGGATGCGGGCGTCCATCACTTCGGATATGACAGGCCGGGAATATGCGAGCGTCAGCCTGGATCTGAATCGCTTCCACGGCCGGGCGGGCGAAGCCATTGCCCGTGGTTATGCGATTGACGCTACGCTTGCGCATCGCGTGCAGCTGGCCGCTTCCCGGGGCGAGGAGCAGATCGATGTACGTATCAGCGGCGAACTGGTGGCCAATCGTCTGCAGACGCAGCTGTCCCCCGGCCTGCAGATCCTGTTGCCCGGTCTTCCCGTATCGACCGTGATTCCGGCTGATTTTTCCTCGTTGGGCATGGGGCTGAGCATCCGGCGGGGAGAGCCGGGAAATACTGCCGCCATTGCCCGTATGCCGGCCTATCTTTTCGATGTCTGGCTGGGATGGCAATGGCCGGTCGCGAAGCCGGCATACAGCCTCAACCTTGGTATCGGCATGCCGTTGTTCGGTCGGGATATGCTGAGCCTGAGAGCCTATGTCGCGAATTCGCTGGTGGGCAGCATCAGCAATGATTCGCTCTATGGCATCAGCTTGCGCTACAGTTTTCGTCTTGGCCGTTAACTTGCTTATTCCATTCATATGACAGATCGTGAACGTCGGGCAGTAATCAGGAGGTTTAAGTGGGATCCGTAACCAGCAGGGCGCTGAGTTTTCTGATATTGGCGTGGCTATTGGCGGCCTGTTCCATTCATGACATTCCTACGGGAAAAACATTTGCTGCGGGCCAGCGCTGGGCCTTGCTTCCCATGCTGAATTACTCGCAGGAGCCGATGGCGGGAGAGCGGGCCGAAGCGATGCTCGATACATTATTGCGGATGCGCGGCATCGAAAGGCTGGTTCGTTATCCGGATAACGATACGTCGGATGCGATGCCGGAACTGAACGAGCGCAAACGCCTGGATGCGGCGATACTCTGGGCGCGCAGCCAGGGTTTTCGTTACGGCATCGGTGGCGTGATCAGTGAATGGCGCTACAAGAGCGGTCTTGACGGAGAGCCGGCGGTCGGTATTTCCCTGCAGGTGGTCGACGTACTGACCGGGCAGGTCGTCTGGTCGTCATCGGCCGCCCGCAGCGGCTGGGGGCGCGAATCGCTGAGCGGCAATGCCCAGAAGGTGATGCGCGAACTTGTTGCATCGCTGCCGGCCGAAGGGTGATGTTCGGCCCTGCCGCATGTCAGGCCTGCTGGGCGGAGCAAGGTTTCTGAAGGCAAGGCGATTCATGGCCGACCGGCTGATTGCCGGCATGGCGTCCGTGTCGGGCCCGTCGGGACGGGCAGGCTGGATCGAGACGCTGGTGGTGACTTTTCTGACACTGGCGGTTTCGTGGCTGACGCATCCGGACGACCCGTTTCTTCTGGGAGCAGGGTTCCCCTGGTTGCTTCTGGCACCCTTGTTCTTGTCGTTGCGTCATGGTTTCGCATTCGGATTTGTCGCTGCACTGTTCATCATTGCACTGCTGACCGGCGCCCGGCGTTTCGACATGATCGGCGTCGATGTGTTTCCGTCATCCTGGGTGCTGGGCATGCTGATTGTGACCATGCTGGCCGGTGAATTCAGCGATTTGTGGCAACGCCGTCTGGGCAGGGTTGAGCTGGAAAACGCGCAGCGTGACCGGCGCATGGAAGAGTTCACCCGTTCCTATCATTTGCTCAAGGTATCCCATGATCAGCTGGTGGAGCAACTGGCCGGTTCGTCGGTCAGTTTGCGTCAGGCCATTGCCGGTTTGCGCGAGGAGGTCTTGCGGGCCGGAAGGCGAGCAGACGATCTGCTTCAGAGCGAATCCGAAACCATGCTGGCGCTGTTCCGGCGTTATGGAGCGGTACAATCCGCGTCGTTGCACCGGGTGATCGGTGAAGAGTTGGTCGTCGAGCCGCTGGCAAGGCTGGGAGCGGTACCGGAGGATATGGATGCGCTGGCGCACAGTGCCATCGTTGCCGAAGCGTTGCGCAGCGGGGAGATGGTCAGCGTGCTGGCGGCCGAGAACGGTTCGCCGCTGTATGCAGACGGCAATATTCTGGCGGTGGCGCCGATTCGGGAGCTGGACGGAAACACGCGGGCCCTGCTGGTGATTTACCGGATACCGTTTCTCAAGTTCACCGATGACAATCTCAGTCTGATCGCCGTGATGAGCAGCTATCTGGGCGATTTGCTGCAGGATCTGGAGAAGGAATTGCAGGGGGAGGATGAGGCACGGACCGGATTTCTGGCCGAACTGGCTCGCAGCATTCACTATGTCAGCCGCTATGGCATGCAGGCGAGGCTGGTAAGCGTTGAACTTCTCGACCCTGATGCGGCGGATGAGCTAATGAAACAGCGCCGCAGTCTCGACAAGACATGGCTCAGGCATGCACGCGATGGCCGGGCGGTCGTGTTGTGGCTGATGCCGTTTACCGATGACTACGGCGTGGCCGGTTTCCAGGCCCGGATCAATCTGTGGGCACAGCAGCGCTTCCTGTCCGAATCCGGGGAGAATATGGTGAATATCAGAGTGTTCCCCCTGACGGGAAGACAGGGGATGGAGGCTTTGCTGACCAGGGTTGCCGATGCGTGTGATCTGGACGATTGCTAGCCTGATGGCGGCCATCGCCCTGGAGGCTCAGGCCGGCCGCCTGTTGCTGTCCGGAAATGCACTGGCCCCTGCATGGCATGTCGCCGCTTCGTTGAGCGGAGCGCTGGCGGCATCGTTTTCGTTGCCGGTCGAACGCCGGCAGGGCTGGCTCCGTTTTGCATTGTTTTTTGTGTTGATGCTGTGTATGCCGGGGTTTGCTCTGGCCGGCGTTTTTCTGGCCGTGTTGCCGGCGTTGTTTTACCCGCGCAAGCGGCATGACGCGCCCTGGAAAGAGATTCCGGTTCCGGAGCTGCCGTTCAGGCCCGTCAGGGTCGGTATTCGGGCGAACTACGGTGAGGGAGGTCTGGCCAGCGTCATTCAGTCCGCCCGCGATCCTGAACGTCGCATTCGGGCGGTGATCGCTGCCCGACAGATCAATGACAAGCTGGCCGTGCCGCTGCTGCAGGAGGCTCTGAAGGACCCGGTCGATGATGTGCGTCTGTTCGCCTATTCGGTTCTGGACAGCAAGGAAACCCGCATTAACGAACGCATCAATGAACTACTGGCCGATTTGGAAGGGGCCGACGGCAGGGACAGGGCCCGCATGCATTATGCACTGGCCCAGCATTATTGGGAGATGGCCTTTCTTGGCCTGGCGACGGGCAACACCTTCGATTATGTGCTGGAGCAGGCCGAACGGCACGCCGGGCTGGCTTCCGAACTCGGCTGGTCGGGGCCGGACGTGGAATTTTTTCTGGGGCGTATCCATCTTCGGCGAGGACGATACGACAAGGCGGAGCAGGTATTTCGCGAATCGGTTCATCGGGGAGCGCTGGAGTCGGCCGTGCTTCCGTTTCTGGCGGAGATCGCCTTTGAACGGGGGAATTTCCATGCCGTTCGCGCCATGTTGTTTCGCCTGAACCGTTTTTGTGACGGACATCCGCCGATTCCCGCCGTGGTGCAAAGCTGGGGCGTGGACCGGTGACGGTTCTCATTCACAAGGGCGAGCGGGCGGATGTGACCCTGTTGCTGGAAGGCACGTATCCCTTTATCCACGGCGGGGTTTCCAGCTGGGTGCACCAGATGATCAACGGCCTGTCCGAATTTCGCTTCTCTCTGGTTTTTATCGGCGGAAGCCCGGAAAACTATGACAGCATGAAGTACGAGCTTCCCGGCAACGTTGTGCATCTCGAAACCCACTATCTGATGGAAGGCAGACAGGCCGGCCTGATCCCGGAAGCCCGCAGGGGCAATCCGGAGGCCTTCGCGGATGTGGCGCGTATGCACGATGCGTTGCGCGAAAAACGCCTGCCCGATCCGGCGCAGCTGATGCAGGCATTGCAGCGTCTCGGGTGCCAGGAAAACGGCATTACGCATGCCGACTTTCTGTACAGCGAGCAGGCCTGGGAATATATCCGGGAAAATTATCGTCGGCGTTGCACGGATCCGTCGTTCGTCGATTATTTCTGGACCATTCGCACCATGCATGCTCCGATCTTCGTGCTGGACCGCATTGCCCGCCATGTGCCCGACAGCCGCTTTTTTCACACCATCTCCACCGGATATGCCGGTTTTCTCGGAGCGCTGATCGCCATGCGTCGCAGGCGCAGGCTGTTGATTTCCGAGCACGGCATTTATACCAAGGAGCGCAAGATTGATCTGGCCCAGGCGGAGTGGATCAGCGATCGACTCGACATGTTCTCCGGCGGCATCAACAGCGATATCAGCTATATGCGGCAGCTGTGGACACATTTTTTCGAAGGCCTGGGGCGCGTCGGCTACAAGGCGGCAAGCCGGATCATCTCGTTGTACGAGGGCAATCGTCAGCGGCAGATTCAGGACGGTGCCGAAGCCGAAAAAACATCGGTGATTCCGAACGGCATCCGGGTCGAGCGTTTCCTTCAGGCCCGCAGGGAGCGGACTCCGGAGGTCCCCATGGTCGCGGCGCTGGTCGGGCGCGTGGTGCCGATCAAGGATATCAAAACCTTTATTCGTGCCATGCATATTGTCTGCGACCGGCTGCCGGAAGCCGAAGGCTGGATTGTCGGTCCGGACGACGAGGATGCCGCATATGCCGATGAATGTCGCGCGCTGGCGCGCAATATGGGGCTGGAGGAGAATATCCGCTTTCTGGGCATGCAGAAGGTCGATGAAATTTTTCCGAAAATCGGCGTCAATGTGCTGACCTCGATCAGCGAGGCGCTGCCGCTGGTATTGCTCGAGGGCTTTGCCAGCGGCGTGCCGGCCGTGGCGACGGAGGTCGGCGCCTGTCGTGAGCTGATCTGCGGTTCGGGCGACAGGGACGAGGCGATCGGGGTTGCCGGCGAGGTGGTGTCGATCGCCAATCCGGAGGCGACGGGGGCGGCGATTATTGCATTGCTGAGCGATCCGGAGCGCTGGCGGCGCGCTCAGCAGGCCGGTATCGAGCGTGTGGAAGCGTTTTACACCGAAGCGATGCTGTTCGACGCCTATCGGGCCCTGTATCGCGAGATGATGGCCGATGACAGTAGCGGGGAGGCAGGGGGCTGATGGCCGGCATCGGTTTTGAACTCAGGCGCCTGCTGGCCGATGAAAAGAGTTTCGGCGTGTTTCGGGCCTATGCCTATGCGGGGGTGATCAGCTCGGGCCCCTGGATTCTTTCCATCCTCGGCGTGATGGCGATCGGCGTAATCACGCGCCTGCTGGGCACGGATGACCGGGATGTGGTTCAGTTTCTTGTTTCGATCACCTATCTGGTGGCCTGTTCGCTGATTCTGACCGGCGGTCTGCAGCTCATGTATACCCGCTTCACGGCCGACCGTCTGTTCGAGAAGCGGCGCGATCTTGTCCTGCCCAACCTGTTCGGTTCGATGCTGGTCACGAGTCTTCTGGCGGCCCTGCTTGGCGGCGGGTTGCTGGTCACCCTTTTCAATGAATCCCCCGTCTATGAAATACTGATGTTCGCGGGATTCGTGATTCTCAACAATCTGTGGGTCGTGGTCGTGTTTCTGAACGGCATGAAGGAGTATCGCTCCATCCTGTGGGCTTTCTTTATCGGTTACAGCCTGTCGACGATGATTGCCCTGTCGTTGATGTCATACGGACTGGAGGGGCTGCTGTTCGGCTTTGTCAGTGGTCAGGCCCTGTTGCTGTTCATGTTGCTGTGGCTGGTGATACGCGATTATCCGGCCCCGAACCTGCTGGCTTTCGAGTTTCTTGACCGTCGCAAGTGTTTCTACAGCCTGGCCGCGACGGGTGTGCTTCTGAACATGGGCATCTGGGCCGACAAGTTTTTGTTCTGGTTCAATCCCGTGACATCCGAGGCGGTGATCGGGCCGCTCAGGGCTTCGTTTATCTACGACTTTCCGATCTTTCTCGCCTATCTGTCGATCATTCCCGGCATGGCCGTGTTTCTGGTGCGCATGGAAACGGATTTCGTCGAGCAGTACGATCTGTTTTACGACGCGGTGCGCGAGGGAGGCACGCTCAACAAGCTGGAATATTATCGCAACCAGATGGTGTTTACCGTACGTCAGGGGATCTACGAGATTTTCAAGGTGCAGGGCATCACGATTCTGCTGGCCATGCTGATGGGCGCCTCGTTGCTGGGGCTGTTCGGGATTTCCAGCCTTTATCTGCCCCTGTTCAATATCGACCTGATCGGCGTGGCACTGCAGGTGTTGTTCATGGCCCTGATCAATGTGCTGTTCTATCTCGACAAGCGCATGATCGTTGTCTGGCTTTGCCTGCTGTTTCTTGTTTCCAATATTCTGTTGACGGTACTGAGCCAGATGCTCGGGCCGGTGTTTTACGGTTATGGCTTCGCGATGTCGCTGTTGCTGGTCTGCGCGGTGTCGATCATGGTGTTGTCGAGAAAATTTGACAGGCTGGAGTATGAAACCTTCATGCTGCAGCGTTGACCTTTCACGCTTCATCGTCCATGAACATTTGTGCGGCCTGTCGGTGAACGCGATAGGTTCGGTTCTCCATGCTTTCCAGAATGCCGAATTGTTGCAGCGCCTTGAATGCACGCGTAACGGTTTCGCGCTGACAGCTGAGCATGCGGGCCAGTTCGCTGTGGCTTCCCAGCTGCACGATGATATGAGGGCCGGATATCTGCTGCCATTGCGGCAGGCTCAGAAGATAGCGACACAGCTTGGCGGCAATGGTCGGTTGTCCGAGTCGGCAAATGACATCGTGCGAACGCTGATAGCGGGAAAGGAACAGCGACATGATCCGCAGCCTGAAATCGTCACTGGAGAAGCGGCGCTTGAAGCAGGCCGGAGAAATCTGCAGCAGCCGGCAGGGGGTTATGGCAAGGATGCTGGCCGTTCGTACCCGCTGACCGAACATGCCGAGCTCGCCGACCAGCTCGCCGGGGCCCAGGCGATAGAGAAGGGTTTCGTGGCCGCTGCTGGTGACCAGGCGGACATCCAGCTGTCCCTCGGTGATCAGGTAGCAATGACCCTGATGCCCCTCCCCCTCGAAAAGCACAAACCGCCCTTGTCCGACAGCGATTTCCCGGGCATCGGGGAAATCATCGGCGGTAAATTGCGGCCTGGGAAGATCGAGCGTTTGCCATGTCGTCATGACGGCCTTTCTCCTTCGCATTCCGGAAATGCGGGCTGTTTTTGCACAGCCCGCATCCAAGCATAAGGATTTATCGTATCAACCGGAAGTATCCGCCTATTCCAGTATGCGCAGTTCGACGCGCCGGTTCCTGGCCCGTCCGTCCGCCGTGCCGTTGTCTGCGACCGGCCGGCTTTCCCCATATCCGTGCGCATTCAGCCGCTTCGCATCGATGCCATGTTCGACCAGATAGCGATAGACGCTGGCCGCCCTGCGTTTGGAAAGCGCCAGATTATAGGCGTCGTTGCCCCGGCTGTCCGTATGGGCAGCCACCTCGACACGGATATCGGCGCGTTTTTTCAGCGTTTCCACTGCCTTGTCCAGAACGGCCAGGGAGTCGACGGTCAGTTCGGCACTGTTCGTGGCGAAACGAACGCCGGACAGCGAAATGATCTCCGGTTTTTTCCGGGCTTTCGGCTGACAGTGCCGGATTGCGATCTGCCGGGCCTGCATCCCTTTGCTTGCTGCTGCGGCGATCAGCGAGGCCGTTTCGTCCGGATGCTGTCCCGTTTCGTCCAGTTCGTGGGCCGCGTGATAGAGAGCAGCTTCGGCCTCGGCCAGCAGCTTCGGGGCGCACCGCTCGGCACCGGCCGCCTTGGCTGCCTGGATCGCCTGGCGGGCGCCGGCGAGTTCATCGCGTTTGATGTCGAATGGTGTTGCTGCACAGGCGGACAGCATCAATATCGGAATGAAAGCCAGGCGCTTCATGGCCTGCCTCCGGCCTTTCCGGCATGCTGCTCGGCCATGTCCATGAAGCGGCGGGCCACTTCGGTGTCGTGCTGCCCCTTTTCAAGGCTGGCGATCATGGCCAGTTCACGGGCAAGGCAGGCATGATAGTCCTTCTTGTTTTGCAGTGGTGCTTCGAGATACGCCTGCCGTTCGTCAATGCCGGTGAGCATGCCGGCCTCTGCCGGCAGTGAATATGCCAGCAATGGTAAAAATAAGATCAGTAATCGCATGTTTTTCCTCCTCGCAAAAACAGAAAGCCTAGTCTCTGCGGGTATCGTCAGCCGGTTAGAAATATCACAGGGGGGAGGCCTGCCGTTGCAGCCTGTCGATTTCGTGCAGGAGCGCCTTGCGGCGCAGCAGCAGGGTCAGGTGGCCGCCGCCGTGCAGATGCCAGAGATGTGCCGCCCGCAGTCCGGCCATCAGCAGGGCGCGTACGCGCCGGGTATTGGCGCTTTGCCCGAGAAATTCGGTTTTTCCCCGTACGATGATGCGTGGTTTCATGGTGCTGATGGTCTGGCCGTAAAGGTCGGCGATGGCGGCGATGACGCTGGCATGCAAGGCATCGCCGAAATACTGTCGCTGTTTGCCGATGCGCTGGATGCCTTCGGCCAGCAGGCGATAATGATCGGGGTGCTTGGGAAGCCGGCGCTCGAGTGCAAACAGGCCGGCACTGTAGGTCATCAGGGCTTTCCCCTGCGGCATTTCCTGGCCGCTGAGCAACCGGGCGCTGATGCGCAGGCCGGTACGCAGCCGGTAGGGGGTGCCGTACACGGACAGCGGCGCATCGTCCCGGACGAAGATGCTTTCGATGCAGGTGCGAAAGTCTTCGATGTCGACGATGCCCTTGCGGGCGATCTGGTCGACCAGATAAACGGACTGGGTCAGCGCCGCCAGTGCTGCGGCCCGCTGATACATGGTGCTTTCGGCATGCTGTGGACTGGATGTAGGATTGCCGGACATGCCTCCATGCTGGAGAGGGATGCAAGGATGCTCAAGTACGAAGGAGTTGAGGGTGAATGAATTGAGGGCCTCGGCGCGCGACTGCCTGCTGATGGACGATGTCGAGCGGAAACTGGCCGCGGTTCGCGAGCTGGCGGCGGGAGGCTGGCATCTCGATGCGTGCGCGGCCGTTGCACCGGTTGCTTCTCCGGGGCGGCCATCCAGACCGCTGCTTGTCAGGGGATCCCGCGTGCCGCGGCGCGGTTTTGCCAAACGCCGTTCCCGGGCCGTGCTGATGCATGCGATCGCACATATCGAGTTCAATGCCATCAACCTGGCGCTGGATGCCATCTGTCGCTTCGCCGGCATGCCTGCAGACTATTATACGGACTGGCTGAAGGTTGCGGAGGAAGAGGCCTATCATTTCGAACTGGTGCGGGCGCATTTGAGGCATCTCGGTATGGAATACGGCGATTGCGACGCCCATGGCGGCCTGTGGGACATGTGTGAAAAGACATCCCACGATGTACTGGAACGCATGGCCCTGGTGCCGCGCGTGCTGGAAGCGCGCGGTCTGGATGTGACGCCCGGCATCCAGAAAAAGCTTGTCGATGCCGGAGACGAGCATGCCGTCAGCATTCTCGACATCATTCTCCGGGACGAGGTTGGTCATGTCGCCATTGGCACGCGCTGGTTCATGTATCTGTGCGGGCAGCGCGGCCTTGAGGCTGCGCCGGTGTTTGAACGGTTGCTGAAGCAGCATTTTCCCAAAGGCCTGTTCGGGCCGTTCAATCTGGGAGCGCGCCGGCAGGCCGGGTTTACGCAGGCGGAACTTCGTCGCATGGCTCAGTCCTGATCGTTTTTTGAGCGCAGGATTTCCTCGAGTTTCTGACGCAGGGCACGTACCCTGTAGGGCTTCTGGATAAAGCCGGCCAGGCCCTTGCCGGCAAAGTGATTGGTCGCTTCCTGTTCATTGTAGCCGCTGGTCAGGATCACCCGCACGTCCGGAGCGATGCGCCGCAATTCCCGGAATGCCGTTTTTCCGTCCATATTCGGCATTGTCATGTCCAGCAGCACAAGGTCGATCCGTTCATGTTCCTGTCTGAAGAGTTTGACAGCCTCTTCGCCGTCGCAGGCGGTGCAGACTTCGAAGCCCATGTTTTCCAGCATCATCGATGCCGTGCTTCGGATGTTTTCCTCGTCGTCCACGACCAGAATGCGGCCTTCTCCCCGCCAGTCGGTCGTTTCGTGGAAGCGGGAGGTTGCCGCTTCGGGAAGATCCGATGCCGGCAGCAGAATCTTGAATGTGCTGCCCTTGCCTTCTTCGGAATAAACCTTGATGGCACCTTGATGACCCCTGACGATGCCGAGAATGGCGCTCATGCCGAGGCCGCGACCGGTGAACTTGGTGGTAAAGAAGGGGTCGAACAGCTTCCGGCGCGTGTCGCGGCTCATGCCGCAGCCGTCATCGCATACCTCCATGAACACATAGCGTCCGGCCGGAAGCGATTCGTCGAGGTGCGTGGATTTCAGATAGGCGGGATCGGCGTCCATGACGCCCGTATGGATGATGATATTGCCGTGCCTGTCTCCGATTGCCTCGGCGGCATTGATGACCAGATTCATGATGACCTGCTGAATCTGGGCCCGGTCCGCCTCGATGGTCGGCAGTTTGTCGGCAAGATCGGTGCGCAGGCTGATATGTTTGCCGATGGATACCCTGAGCAGCTTCATGATGTCGCGGATAAGCTCGCTCAGGTCGAGGGGGACGACGATAAACTTTCCCTTGCCCGAATAGGCCAGCATCTGTTTGCACAGGTCGGCGGCCCGTTCGCTGGCTTCCTCGATATGCTGCAGGTGGGTGGCCACCGGACTGCTGTCGGATACGTGTATGCGGGCCAGTCCCGCGTTGCCCATGATCGTTGTCAGCAGGTTGTTGAAATCATGGGCAATACCACCGGCCAGAATGCCCAGCGACTCGAGCCGCTGGGTGTGTTCGAGCATTTTCTGGCGCCTGCGTTCTTCGGTAACATCGCGCTGCACGGAGACGAAGCCGGTGATGTCGTTTTTTTCATTGGAGATCGGCGAAATGGCCTGCTCGACCTCGTAGAGTTCGCCGGCCTTGTTGCGGTTGATGAAGGTCGCCTGCCAGCTTTGACCGCCCAGGATGGTGTCCCACATCCGTTGATAGAACTCGGCCGGCATTTCACCGCTTTTGACCAGGCTGGCCCGCTGGCCGACGGCCTCTTCGGCGCTGTAACCGGACACCCTTTCGAAGGCCGGGTTCACATACTGGATCACGGCATCCCGGTCGGTGATCAGAACGATGTCCTGCGTTTGTTCGATCGCGGCCTGCAGGCGCGAAAGCTCCATGGTGCGGACCCTGACCTTTTCCTCCAGTTCATTCTGATAACCAGTCAGCTGGGCGGACATCTGGTTGAACGAAGTCGACAGGCGGTTGATGTCACGAATCGGGGTGTGCGTCGGGGCTTCGATATCGAAGCGGTTGCGTTCGGCAATATCCGTACTGATGCGGGTCAGGCGCTGCAATGCCCGGATTATGACGCCGGCGCGCCAGGTGACCACCAGAAGCACCAGCAACAGCACCAGAAACAATGCTTCCAGCAATCTG
>JAJRVH010000226.1 GCA_021545625.1 Zetaproteobacteria bacterium | reverse complement strand
GGTCGATTTACCGCTGCCGGTCGCTCCCATCAGGGCGACGGCGCGCAAACAGGCGCTCAATCGTCCTTCCTTGCATCGCGCGCCGACTCCAGCATTTCAACCATGCGGCGCAGTTCGACATCCACGCTTTCGTCGGCCATGACCTGGGTGTCCTCACGGACAAAATGACGGATGGCCAGCATCCAGAACGGACTGAGCATCAGGCTCAGTGCGATCACGGCAATGGCCATCTGGTGTCCGGTTTCGTTCAGCAACCCGATCGACACGCCCAGCGAAGCCAGCAGGAAGGACAGTTCGCCGATCTGGCTCAGCAGGCCACCGGTCAGCAACGCCATGGACCAGGTTTCGCCCAGCGTTCTGAGCACCAGCGTGTTGATGCCCGAGTTGAGCACGAACACGGCCAGCGTCACCAGCGCCACATAACCGAGGTTGCCGAGAATGAACGGGATATCGACCAGCATGCCGACCGACATGAAAAAGATCGCCACGAACACGACATACAGCGAGCGCAGATGCTCCTCGACCCATTCGGCCTGATCCGAGGCATTGAGGATCATGCCGGCCAGGAAGGCCCCGAAGGGGGCGGACAGACCGATCCATGAGGTCAGCGCCGCCGCCGAAAAACACAGAAGCAGTCCCATCATGATTTTCCGGTCCAGCGTCAGCTTCAGCGACTCGGGGATATGCCAGCCGGGCCTGCGCATCAGCCAGAAGGCCAGCGATACCAGCAGAATGCCACCGATCACCTGCACGGCGACCTCGCGCACCGACACCTCGCCCTCGCCCATCATGCCGAGAATGATCATGATCGGAACAATGGCCATATCCTGCATCAGCAGCACGCCGAGCGCGTTCTGGCCGAAGGAGCGGTCCAGCTCGCCGGAATCCTTGAGCATCGTCAGCACCACCGCCGTCGAGCTCATGCTGATGATGAAACCGAACAACAGCCCCGCCTGCCAAGGCCAGCCGAACATCCACGAGGCCAGCGAACAGGCGCCGACACTGAGCGCCATCTGGGCGATCGTGCCGAGCACGGCGATGCGCCAGCCGGCAATCAGCCGCGGCAGCGACACCTCCATGCCGATGAAGAAGAGCAGCATGATCACGCCGATCTCACCGATATGGCGCAGGAGCTCCTCATCCTCGATCAGGGACAGCCCCGAAGGACCAGCCACCAGTCCGGTCACGATATAGGCCACGGCCGCCGGTACGCCGAACCAGCGGAACACATAGGCCAGCGACATCGCGCAGCCGACCACGCCGACGATGGCGAACAGTACGGAATCCATATCCATGCGCCGGAGTCTAGCCTAGATCTTTCGCCAAATCATGGCCGGAATATTCATGCGATACTGGAAGATAAAAGCGTAAGATGTTGTTTTTATATCTATTCACTTCTTCCGAACAACCGATCCAGCTCGTTCAGCGACAGGCGGACATAGGTCGGGCGCCCGTGATTGCACTGGGCGATATTCGGCGTGCGTTCCATTTCGCGCAGCAGGGCCTGCTGCTCCTCGTGCGACATGCCGCGCCCGGACTTGATCGAGCCCTTGCAGGCGCGGTTGCCGAGCCAGCGCTCGAGCACCCTGCCCAGGCCGCTTTCGCCCCCCTCTCCGCCGATCCCGGTCAGCATGCAGGCATCGACCAGTTCCTCGACCAGCGACAGCGGTGATTCCTCGGCCAGCAGGGCGGGCACGGCCCGGATTGCAACCTGCTCCCCGACATCCAGATCGACGCCGAACGGCGCCAGCGCCCCGTCATGCTCCTGCAGCCAGGCCAGCAGCGCATCCTGCCCCCGGGCGGCCGGATCCCAGAGCACCGGCGTCAGCAACGGCTGGGAAGTCAGCCGCCCGCCGCCCAGCTGCCGCTTCAGATGCTCGTAGCGGATACGTTCGTGGGCGGCGTGCTGATCGACCAGCACGATGCCGTCGCCGGTCTGCGCGAGAATATAGCAGCGGTGAATCTGGGTCAGCGCCTGTCCGAGATCGGGCGCCGTGTCCGGCGAGCCGGCCTGTTGCGTCAGGCCGCGGGAGGAAAACAGCATGCGCCGGACATCCGGAGAGGCCCGCCCTCCGGATGCGGAAGCCCTGAACCGGCCCGGTTCAGAAGAAGGACGATATTCCGTAGCGGCCCGCTCGCGGGCTTCCGGCTGCATCGCGTGCAGCGCCTGACGCGCCGGCAGCGACGACACCGTTTGCCCCATGCGCTCGATCGCGGCCCGCACGCAGGCCACGACGCCGGCCCGAACCGCCTGCGGGGAACGGAAACGCACCTCCCGCTTGGCCGGATGCACGTTCACGTCGACATCGGCCGGATCCATATCGATGCGAATCACGGCAACGGGATAACGGTCGTGGAACATCACGTCGCGATAACCGGCCCTGAGGGCCGCGATCAGCTGTTTGTCGCGGATCACGCGTCCGTTGAGCAGGAAAAACATGCGACCGGCATCGCGGTGGTGGAAGGTCGGCAGGCCGAGCCAGGCCGTCAGCTGCATGCCCTCGTGTTCGAGCCGCTGCTCGATGCAGTTGTCGGAAAAATCCCTGCCCATGATCGCCATCACGCGCGCCGCATTGTCCTGCGCCGACACATCCAGGCGCTTGCGACCGTCCAGCAGCAGGCTGAAGGCGATGCCGGCATGGGCCAGGGCCAGCCCGCGCATCACCTCAACGATGGCCGCCTCCTCGGTTTTGTCGGTGCGCATGAAACGCAGCCGGGCCGGCGTATTCAGAAACAGGTCGAGGATCTCGATGCGCGTTCCCTGCCGCGGCGCGGCCGGTCGCACGACGGGCTCGCCGCCGCCATCGACCCGTACCTCGGTTCCCGCGTGACTGCCCGGCCGCGCCGTCTGCATGCGAAAACGCGATACCGACGCGATCGACGGCAACGCCTCGCCGCGAAAGCCGTGCGACGCGATCCGGTGCAGATCCCCGGACGAGGCGATCTTGCTCGTCGCATGCCGCTTCAGCGCCAGCACCGCGTCGATATC
Source organism: Zetaproteobacteria bacterium (assembly GCA_021545625.1). Taxonomy (GTDB): domain Bacteria; phylum Pseudomonadota; class Zetaproteobacteria; order Mariprofundales; family Mariprofundaceae; genus JAJRVH01. The sequence goes on along the minus strand of JAJRVH010000226.1, from coordinate 3,637 downwards.
GGACATGCCGCAGCCGTCGTCCTCGACCTCGATGCGTTTCTTGCCTGCCCTGTCGATGCGCACGCTGATCTTCGTCGCGCCGGCATCGATGCTGTTCTCAACCAGTTCCTTGACGACCGAAGCCGGCCGCTCGACCACCTCGCCGGCGGCAATCTGGTTGGCCACCTGCGGCGGCAGGATATGGATCAGGGAATCGGGCACCGAAAAATCAGCCGATCTGGCGCGGCACGGGCAGGCTCAGGCCTGTCGAATTGCGCATCAGCAAATGCTTGATCGCGCCGCTGTTGCCGACCAGCCGCATGCCGGCGCCGCGCAACAGCTTCAGGCCCGGGACATCGCGCGTAAAGAGCTGGTGGAATCCCTCCATCGCCCCCATCACGGCCAGCACATCGGGCAGGCGCTGTTTCATATAGCGGTTCAGCACGGACAATTCGCCCCAGTCTTCGTCAAACCGGCGGGCATCGACAATTTCCTGCGCCAGCACCATCGCATCGCGCAGCCCGAGATTCACGCCAAGCCCGGCCAGCGGATGCACGGTATGGGCCGCATCGCCGATCAGGGCCAGGCGCGGACGCACGATATGCCGGGCCAGTTGCGCCTTCAGGGGAAAGGCCGCCCGCGCGCCGGTCCCGACCAGACGCCCCAGCACCGGCCCGAAGGTCGCGTTCAGCGCCTCCAGAAACGCATCATCGTCCATGGCCATCAGGCGGCCGGCCTCGTCATCGTCCGCGCTCCAGACAATCGAGCACAGCCCCCCGCTCATCGGCAGCATGGCCAGGGGACCGGTCGGCAGAAAGCGCTGATAGGCCACGCCGGCATGCCCCCGCTCGGGGCGCACCGTGGCGACGATGCCCTGCTGCCTGAAATCGCGCTGATGGCAGTCGATACCGGCCTTCCCGCGCAGCCAGGAACGGCCGCCATCGGCGCCGACAATCAGCGGCGCGGTCCATGCCGTGCCGTCCTTCAGCGTCGCCCGCACCGACTCATCCGTCCATGCAACGCGTTCCAGTTCGGCCGGGCACAGATATTCGACATGTTCCGCATCGAGCAGACAGCGATGCATGGCCTTCTGCAGCTGTGAATTCTCGACCAGAAAGCCGAGCGCATCCTCGCCGATCTCGGCCGCATCGAAGCGGATGCCGCCCGGCTCCTGGTTGTCCCAGATGCGCATGGCCCGTATCGGCCCGGCCGACTGCTCCAGATACGGCCAGACCCCCAGTCCCTCGAGAATGCGGACATTGCCGCGCACAATCGCCGACACCCGGCAGTCCCGACCCAGCGACTCGCGCACCGTCGCTTCCCGACGTTCAATCAGCACGATATGCAGGCCGCTGTGTTTCAGCGCGCAGGCCAGCGCCAGGCCGACCATGCCGCCGCCGACAATGATGACATCGCAGCTTTCCTGATGCGCGTTCATGCGCCCTCCTCCCCGGCCGGCATCTGCGACATGCCGGCCGCATGCGTCAGCAACAGATCCTTCAGGCCCGCCCAGCGCTCCATCGTATCCAGACCGCGGGCGCGCAGCCACTTCATGCCGGGAAGCGGGCTTCCGAACACATGCAGCATCGATTCGGTAAAGGCCGCGACGGCCAGCGTATCCACGCGCCGCCGCTCGGCATAGGCCTGCATGACAATGGATTGGCCGGGATCGCGCCGCCCCAGTTCGCCGGACAGCTCGCCGACCAGAACCTCGACATCGCGCAGGCCGAGATTCATGCCCTGGCCGGCAACCGGATGCACGGTATGCGCGGCGTTGCCGACCAAGGCCACGCGCCCGGCGGCAAACCGGCTGGCGATGGTCAGCTCCAGCGGAAAGGCCGTGCGCCCGGATGTTTCGACGATGCCCCCCAGTCTCCGCAACAGTTCGGGCCCGGCGGCGCGGGCCAGTGCGCGCACGAAGGATGCATCGTCGATGGAAAGCAGCTGGTGCGCCGTCGAAGGCGGCACGGCCCAGACAATGGAATAGCGTCCGTCGGCCAGGGGCAGAAAGGCCAGTGGCCCGTCTTTGCGGAAGCATTCAAACGCCGTATCGGCATGCGGCCGTTCGCAGCGTACCGAGGCGACGATGCCGAACCGGTTGTAGTCCCAGCCACGCGTCGTGATGCCGGCCATGCGGCGAATCTGGCTGTGGGTGCCGTCCGCGCCGACCAGCAGCGGGGCGCGCAGGGTCCGGGCGGCATCCCGGCCATGGATATCGACCTCGACGGCGTCCTCACCGATGCGCAGCGACCGCACCGAGGCCGGCATGCACAATTCGACCGGCGATGCCTCCAGCTGCCGGTAGACCGGCTCCAGCATCGGCCCCATTTCCAGCACATAGCCGAGCGCTTCGGGCGGACGCCCGGACGGGCAAGGGGGGGCCTCGGCCGCATCCATGTCCACGCGGCCGTCGCCATCCGGCTCGCCGACGACGATATGCCGGATCACGCCGGCGCCCGTATCGGCCATCTGCGACCACAGGCCCAGCCGTTCGAGATGGACGCGGGAACCGTAATTCAGCGCGATCACGCGCTCGGGGCTGGACGAGGCGAACACGGGAGCGCGCAGCTCGACCAGTGCCACCCTGAAATCCAGCCTCGACAGCGAAAGCGCCAGCGTGGCGCCCACTGCCCCGCCGCCGACAATCACGACATCAACCTCTGTTCTGCTTCCTGCGTTCAATCCCTGGCTCCCGACCCGTCTGCGGATGCTGACATCCTTATCGCTCCGGGCAGGAATGCAAGCCCGCCGGACAGGCCTTGTGCTTGACAGTCCCGGCATGCGCGACAATGCTTCGGCGCGTCTTTACCTCGCCCTTCGATGCAATGCCGGGATGGTGAAATTGGTAGACACGCCAGACTCAAAATCTGGTGCCCTTGCGGGCGTGCCGGTTCGACTCCGGCTCCCGGTACCATTCCTTCACACACTCCCCGCCCGCCGGTTCCGGTCCACCTCATCGGCCAGCTGCTTCACCGCTTCCGATATCCTGAGCGGATAGCCGTCGGCCCGCGCCGGCAAGTCGCGCAACGGCCCGGGCAACATTGAATCGCCCCGGGTTTGTCGGAGGCTAAAACTCTTGAGAGGATTAGCCGATGAACACACAAGCAAAATATTCCCCGGAAGTACGTGAGCGAGCCGTTTGCATAGTTTTAACGTGTCTTTGACGGCCAAGTGTTCAATGGACTATAGTCGCCAATATGATTGATTGCTTGGAGGAGGGGAATATGCGGAAAATCAGTTTGCTACTGGCGATAGCGCTAGGCTCATTTGTTTCTGGGTGTGGCGGTGGCAGCAGCGGGGTTGCTGTGCCTACGCCGCCAACATCAAGGCCGATTGCCACCAATACATTAAGAACATTCGCTAATGGGGATCGTATCCAATACACCGTGACAGGGAGCGTGACGGCAGGAGCAAGCACCATCTCGCTTACAACGGGCTCAGCCACATCTTTGATTTCAACGAATGCTAGTCCTCCTGACCCGACCGGAACGGCCAGATCAATGCATACTGTTACAATCACTGGAACGTTATCAAATGGGGCTCCTCTTCCTCCAATCAGTAGCGACGTATATTTCAGCCAGGATCCAAATGGCACCTTGAATGTTTATGGTGATTCTGCATCGGGTTGGATTATATCGCCAGCAGCTGGCTTTGTACC
>JAJRVH010000225.1 GCA_021545625.1 Zetaproteobacteria bacterium | reverse complement strand
GTGGCAGGCTCAGTGGCAGGCTCAGTGGCAGGCTCAGTGGCAGGCTCAGTGGCAGGCTCAGTGGCAGGCTCAGTGGCAGGCTCAGTGGCAGGGGCCCGTTCGAACAGCGGCAATTGCTCGTCGATACCTTCCTGTCGCATATTGCTCCGATCCTCCCTGGCCTGGAATTCGCGGGCGCAGCGGTGGCAGACGAAGATCGCGTTGAGCAGAGAGGCATCGACTTCATAGGTCGCCTGGCAATGTGGGCAAGCAATGCGCATGTCCGCATGTTGAATCCTGCGCACGCGTTTGTCAGCCACCGGCTGCCGGGCGGATGACAGCAGGGGCCGGCGCGGCTACCGTGTGCACCATGGCGAACGAACAGACCCTGATCCGGATGCAGCAGGTCATGCTGCGCTACCCGACCGGAAAAACGGCCCTTTCCGGCATTACGCTCGACATTCCACGCGGCCAGTTTGTTTATCTGGTGGGGGAGAGTGGCGCCGGCAAGTCCTCGCTGCTGCGCATGTTCTACGGCGGCGTGCGACCCTCCTCCGGCAAGCTGAGCGTGCAGGACACGGACATGCGCGAGGCCGGGGAAAGCCGTATCCGCGAGCTGCGCCGGCATACCGGCATCATCTTTCAGGATCACCGGTTGCTGTTTTCGCGCACGGTGTTTGAGAACGTCGCCTTGCCGTTGCGGGTGCAGGGCTGGAAAACCGAGCGGCTGATTCCGCGCGTGCGCAAGGTGCTGGAATATGTCGGCCTGGAAGACCGCCTCTGGTCCTATCCCGAGGCGCTGTCGGGCGGCGAGCAGCAGCGCGTGGCCATCGCCCGGGCCATGACCGCGAAGCCGGCCGTGATTCTGGCTGACGAGCCAACCGGGAACCTGGATATCGAGACCGCGCGGCGGGTACAGGATTATCTGATGGACCTGAACCGGCAGGGAACGACGGTGATCATGGCGACCCATGACCTGCAGTTGCTCGAGTCGCATCCGGGGCGCGTGATCCAGCTGCATGCAGGCGTCCTGGTCGGAGGGGATGCATGAACCGGTCGGATATCCCCGAGCGGGTGCACCCGCGTTTGCCGGGCGGCTTTCATTTGCCGCCTTTCGGCATTCATCAGTTTCTGGCCCTGATGATCGTCTGCGTATCGCTGTGGGCGCTGGGCGCGCTCTGGCTGGGCATGCAGGCGGCGGGACAGTGGGTCGGCGGTTGGCAGCAGGATCTGCGCATCCACGTTTACCTGCCCGCCAAGCGGGCCGGCGCGGCGGAGGATTTGCGACAGGCGCTGGAGCAGGTTCCCAATGTTGCATCGGTCAGAAAGATCACGGCGGGCGAGGCGGCCCGCTGGATGGAGAGCTGGCTCGGTGATGTGGGACTGTCGCACAGGGAGCTGGTCGGGCGCCTGCCGCTTACCTTCGAACTGGCGCTGGCCGAGGACGAGGAAGGCTTTCTGTTCAGCGATATCCGCGATGCAGCCGAGCGTTTCGGCGGCATGATCAATGATGAGGAGGTGAGTCTGGCCCGGGTTAACCACTGGCTGTCCGGACTCGGCATGCTGGCTTGGTTCGCATCGTTGGTGCTGGCTCTGGCGATGTCGCTGATCATATCCAATACCCTGCGCATGACGCTGCTGGCGCGGGCGGACGAAATTCATCTGATGCGCCTGATGGGAGCGAAGGAATGGTTCGTGCGCATGCCGTTCATTCTCGAGGGAGCGCTGATCGGCGGTGCGGCGGGCCTGCTCGGCTGGCTGTTGTTGTGGCCGCTGGTATGGGGGGCGGGCGACTGGCTCGCGTTGTTGCAGGTGGATCTGAACGCATGGCTGCTGTTCCTGCCGCTCGTTGCCGGCGGCGGCATGGTGGGCATGGTGGGTGCGCTGATTGCGACGGCCAGTGTCGCTTCGGCCGATTCGCCGGTCTGAAAAGGGTGTTGACGATCAGCATGGCGAATATTATGTTGCGCCCCTCTGTCGATTGGGGGATCGTCTAACGGCAGGACAGCGGACTCTGACTCCGTCAATCAAGGTTCGAATCCTTGTCCCCCAGCCAGTTTGTTGCGCCGTTGCCTTCGGGGAACATGAAGAAAGTTTCATTTGTACTTCATTCTGGCGTCAGACGGATGCGTTATCGTTCGCAACGTCTGGCGCCATTCCCTCCTCCCCTCCCTAGTGTTTTGCGCCGGACATCAAGGCCCCGACCCTGTCGGGGCCTTTTCTATTTTCGGGCACCGTTCAGCGCAGGCTGATATCGGCGACAACGGGCAGGTGATCCGAGCAGAGCAGCGGCAACGTGGTCAGATTGCCGATTTCCAGATCGCCGGTGGCGAGGATATGGTCCAGATGTCGGCGCGGCTGCCAGCTGGGAAAGGTGCAGGGGATCGGGCCATCGGCAAGATGCAGCCGGGTATGGTTGAGCAGGGTCGTCATCTCCCGCGAGTCGGGAGCGCAGTTGAAATCGCCCATCAGGATGGCCGACTGATGCCGGTTGACGAGGCTGGCCAGGTAGCGCATCTGGCGCATGCGGCTGTGTTGTTGCAGCGACAGGTGGGTGGTGATGATGGCGATGCTGCGCCCCTGCCAGGAGACCGATATTTCCAGAGCTCCGCGTCCGTGGCGCGAGGCGGGCAGGCGGTGTTCGCAGGCATAGATGATCGGCAGCCTGCTCAGCACGCCCATCGAAATGCATGCCAGCGGGCTGATTTCACGGGTGACCAGCGAGCGCCTGAAGTCGAAGCCGGCTTTCATGGCCAGATATTCCTGTTGATGAATAAAACGCGAGCGGAAGGAGCCGGCATCGGCCTCCTGCAGGCCGACTATGTCGAAGCCGGCAAGCGCCCTGGCAATCGTATCCAGGTTTTCATGCACGGCGCGGTGCGGGAACAGATAGCGCCAGCCGTAGGTAATGATGTGGCGGGGATGATGCGAGCCGATGCCGGCCTGCATATTGAAGCTGGCGATCTTCAGCGTCACGAAGGGTCTCCGGATATGACGCTGTCGCGCAACCGTCGCATCCTGCGGTACAGGCGTTGCTCCGTTTCGCCGGCGGGAGTGAACGGAGGCACCCGGCGGGGGCGCTGTTCGGCATCGATGGCTACAAAAACGAATACCGCATCCATGATGATCTGCCGGCGATGTCCGATTTCGACGGAGACCCACAGGCTGCTGTGGCCGGT
>JAJRVH010000224.1 GCA_021545625.1 Zetaproteobacteria bacterium | reverse complement strand
CGCCGATGATGGCCAGCGCCTCGACGCCGTTGGTGGCAGTGGTGATGTCCTCGATGCCCATGTTGCGCAGCACGCGTGAGATGTGCCGGCGCGCGGTGCTGGAGTCGTCCACCACCAGCACCTTCAGTTCCTCGCTGGCAAAATCACGCGCCGTCAGTTCGCCCGGATCGAGATAGTCCAGCGTGGACTGCATGGCAGCCTGCAGCTGCGCCGGTGTAAAGGGTTTGGGCAACAGGGCGATGACGCCGGCCTGGCGGATGGGTTCGAGGTAGCGGTAGTGGGTCTCGCTGGAGATGAGCATGAAGGGCACCTCGGCGAGGGGCTCCTCGGCACGCATGGCCTGCACCAGTTCGGCACCGGTCATGTCGGCCAGGTGCATGGCACTGATCACCAGATCCGGCGTGGCCGCGCGCATCTCCTGCAGGGCCTCGCCGGCCGTCTTGACGCGAAACAGCACCAGCACGCCCAGGGCCCGCAGATGGTTCTCGATGATCCTGCTCTGCGCAGAGGAAGGTTCGACCAGCAGTACGCTGATCGTGTCGATACTCAGTCTGGACATGGCGCCATACCATCAATTCAGGGTTTCTGGCTAGTTGTCGGTATCGGCGCGGCAGACCTTTAACCTGAATCCGTGAGTTCAGGTTTAACATTCGGGCGAGCGGATCGGCGTCATTCGTTGGCGATAAAGTCCGCCCGCTCATCGAGCCGCTGCTTGATCCCTCGCCATTCCGGCAGCACGGCATCCATCAGCCGGTAGAAGCGGCGGCTGTGATTGAGTTCACGCAGGTGACAAAGCTCGTGCAGGATCACATAGTCGATGCAGTCCCGTGGCGCCTTGATGAGGTGGGTGTTGAGGGTCACGACACCCCGCTCGTTGCAGCTGCCCCAGCGCAGGCGCATCTTGCGCAGTTTCAGTTCCGGCGGCCGCGCCACCCAGGGCACCCCGGCGCTCAGCTCGGCAAGCCGCTGCCGGAACAGCGTTTGCCCCTGGCCACGGTACCAGCGCCAGAGCCGTTGGCGGACGTGTCCGGGGTCCGTGCTGTCGGCATGGAGACAGAGGGATTGGGCGACGATGCCCTGCGCCCGCCCGGCAGGCCGACGGGGCAGCAGGCTGAGGCGATAGTGCTCACCGAGAAACAGGTGCGCCTCGCCGTCACGATAAGCCAGCGGCCGGACGAAACCCGCGCCGGCCTCGATCTCGTCCCGGCGCCGCAGCAGCCATTCAGCCTGCTCGGCGACCCAGCGGCGGACTTGCAGCAGGCTGACCGCCGCCGGCACATCGACCAGCACCGTGCCATCGGGCAGGATGCGGATCAACGAGCGGGTCTTGCGGCGCCGGTTGAAATTCACCCGGTAACAGAGCGTGCGGCCCGCAACGATGATCTCCTGCTCAAGCACCGCCGCGCACGCTATTCGACGGTGACGGACTTGGCCAGGTTTCGCGGTTGATCGACGTCCGTGCCCTTGAGTACCGCGACGTGATACGACAACAGCTGCAACGGAATGGTGTAAATGATGGGCGAGATGGCATCGTCCACGGGGGCAACTTCGAGCACCTGCACCCCCTCCGACACCTGCATCTCGGAATCCTCGCCGGCGAACACGATCAGCTTGCCGCCACGGGCACGCACTTCCTGCAGGTTGGATTTGAGCTTTTCCAGCAATTCATTGTTAGGCGCCACGGCAATCACCGGCATGTCGGCATCCACCAGCGCCAGCGGCCCGTGCTTGAGTTCACCGGCCGGATAGGCCTCGGCATGGATGTAGGAAATCTCCTTGAGTTTCAGCGCACCCTCCATGGCCACCGGGTACTGCGCGCCGCGCCCCAGGAACAGGGCATTGTGGATATCGGCGAACTGCTCGGAGATGGCCTGGATGGCGTCGTCCAGTTTCAGTACCTGCTCCACCTTGCCCGGCAGTTTTTCCAGTTCGACGACCAGGCGCCGCTCTCCGTCTTCGCTGAGTCCGTTGCGCCGGCCAAGCACGATCACCAGCATCATCAACGCCACCAACTGGGTGGTGAAGGCCTTGGTGGAGGCAACGCCGATCTCCGGCCCGGCGCGGGTCAGCAACACCAGGTCCGACTCGCGCACCAGCGAACTCTCCGCCACATTACAGATGGACAGGGAATGGCCGAAGCCGAGGCGCCTTGCCTCCTGCAGGCCGGCCAGGGTATCGGCGGTCTCGCCCGACTGCGACAGGGTGACGATCAGCGAATTCTTGCGCACCACCGGCTTGCGATAGCGGAATTCACTCGCCACCTCCACACTGCAGGGAATACCTACCAGCGACTCCAGCCAGTAGCGGCCGATCAGGCCGGCATGGTAGCTGGTGCCGCAGGCGATGATATGCACGCCCTGCACCTCGTCAAGGATTTCACCCGCGCCGGCACCAAAGGACTGTTCCAGAATTCGGCCGTTGGCGATGCGCCCTTCCAGGGTATCGGCGAGGGCACGCGGCTGCTCGAAGATCTCCTTCAGCATGTAGTGGCGATATTCGCCACGCTCGACGGAATCGGCGCGCAGCTCGCTTTCGCGGATCGGCCGCTCGACCCGCCTGCCCTCGGCATCGAAGATGGTCAGCGAGTCGCGGTGGATATCGGCAATGTCGCCGTCTTCGAGAAAAATGAAGCGCTGTGTAACGGGAAGTAGTGCCGCCACGTCCGAGGCGATGAAATATTCACCAATGCCGACACCGATCACCAGCGGGCTGCCGAGGCGCGCCGCCACCAGATGATCGGGTTCCTTGTTGCTGATCACACCAAGGGCATAGGCGCCATCGAAATCGGCCACGGCGCTCTTCACCGCGGCGAGAAGATCCTTGCCCTTGTTGATCAGATAATCGTGTATCTGGTGAGCGATGACCTCGGTGTCGGTCTGTGAGGTAAAGCGATAGCCCGCAGCGCTCTGCCACTCACGCAGCGCTTCATGGTTTTCGATGATGCCATTGTGCACCACGGCAACCAGCTCCTCACAGATATGCGGGTGGGCATTTTCCTGGCTGGGCACGCCATGCGTCGCCCAGCGCGTGTGGGCAATGCCAAGGCGGCCGTGCAGTTTGCCGGCAATCTTTTCTGCCAGGCCGGCGACCTTGCCCTTGGCGCGTACCCGCTGCAGGCGGTTGTCTTCACTGAGCACGGCGACACCGGCCGAATCATAACCTCGATATTCAAGCCGTCTCAAACCTTCGAGCAAAATGGGGACAACATCACGATCGGCAACGGCGCCTACAATTCCACACATAACTATAATTCCATTATTTCAGTCGTTAACGTTTTGCCTTGACGGGGCGTTTCCATCCCTTGCGGGTCTTCTGTTCACTGCGGCTCAGGGTCAGCTCACCGGCAGGCACGTCACGGGTGATGGTCGAGCCGGCACCGATGGTGGCGTCGTTACCGATGGCCACGGGCGCGACCAGCTGGCTGTCCGAACCGATGAATACATTATCCCCAATTACAGTTAGATGCTTGTTGACACCATCATAGTTGCAGGTGATGGTACCCGCACCCACATTGACATTGGCGCCCATGCGGGTGTCGCCCACATAGGTCAGGTGATTGATCTTGCTGCCCTTGTCGACGGTCGATTTTTTCACTTCGACAAAATTACCCACCTTTACGCCATCGGCCAGCTGGCAGTCCGGGCGCAGGCGCGCGAAGGGACCGATCAGACAATGGTCGCCGAGGGTCGATGATTCCAGCACGCTGTTGGCCTCGATGCGCACATCAGTGCCCAGCACCACATCCTTCAAGATGCAGTTGGGGCCGATGTAGCAGCGGTCGCCGATTTCCACTTCGCCCTCGATGAGAACGCCGATATCGATCTCCACATCGCGTCCAACCTTGAGGCTGCCGCGGAGATCGAAGCGTGCCGGGTCACGCAAGGTCACGCCCTCTAACATCAAGTGGTCTGCCTGGCGGCGCTGCAACACGCGCTCCAGCCCGGCCAGCTGGCAGCGATTGTTGACGCCTTCGATCTCCGCCAGATCCGAGGTGGAAATGGCATTGATGGCCACACCGCTGCCGGCTGCCAGGGCCACAATATCCGTCAGGTAGTATTCGCCCTGTGCATTGTTGTTGTCGATACTGTCCAGCCAGCCGCGCAACAGGCCTGCGTTCACCGCGAGCATGCCGGTATTGATCTCGGCAATCGCCAGTTGTTCGGGCGTGGCATCTTTCTGCTCGACGATGGCCTGCACCTTGCCCGCCGCATCACGCACGATGCGCCCATAACCGCTCGGATCGGGCAGTTCGGCCGTCAGCAAACCCAGGCACTCATTCTCCGCCGCAGCCACCAGTCGTGACAGGGTTTCCGGGCTGATCAGCGGCACGTCACCATAAAGCACGAGGACGGTTTGTGAATCTGCGATCTGCGCCATTGCCTGGTTGACGGCATGGCCGGTGCCCAGCTGCCGGGATTGCAGGACCCAGTTGACGGGCAATGCCGACAATTGCTCCCTGACCCGCTCACCGCCGTGGCCATATACAACGTGTATGGCCTGCGGGCTCAGCGAGCGGGCGCTGTCGATGACACGCGTCAACATGGGCCGGCCGCCAATGGTATGCAGAACCTTGGGCAGGTCGGATTTCATGCGTGTTCCCTGACCCGCAGCCAGGACAACGACGGTCAATTGTGTGCTCATGTGCAACCTACGGACTAAATTTGACGGGCGTAAAATAGCGAATCGCGCAATATACTCATGCCAGCTTAAGAAATTCTGAGAGCATTAACCTGGCAACCATATAGATGGTGGCCGAGTTAATAACAACGTTTTTCCGGCCTGAATTGTTGCCTTGCTGACACATAATTCTGGATCCGTGAGCTCATGCCGGATGGAGCCGTAATTGCTTGGCTCGTATCGCGTAGTGAAAAATCAAGGGAATAGCGGGGACTATCGCCGAGATTTTTTCATGTAGCGAGACGGATCAATGCGTTGCGCGATTCGCCGTTATGAACTCACGGATTCAGGGTAATATAAAGCAAAAAAAAGGGCGGTTGAAAACCGCCCCTTCTCAGTTTTGCAAACCGCGATGCCTCAACGGCCCAGCTTCTTCTTCAGACGCTGGATGGCCTGCAGCTGGGCAACGGCCTCTGCCAGCTCCGCCTCGGTGGTGGCGTAATCGATTTCCCCGCTGCGGTCGGCCAGGGCCTTTTCGGCACGCTCCTTGGCTTCCAGCGCGGCGGCTTCATCGATGTCCTTGGCGCGCAAGGCGGTATCGGCCAGCACCGTGACGGCCTCGGGCTGGATCTCCAGCATCCCGCCGGACACGTAGTAGAACTGCTCTTCGTCATCAGGCGTCACGATGCGCACTTCGCCCGGCTTGATGCGTGTCAGCAGCGGCGCGTGACGGGGCATGATGCCCAGATCGCCCATCACGCCCGGTGCAAACAGCATCTTCGCGGGGCCGGAGAAGATCTCCTCCTCGGCACTCACGACATCAACATGCATGGTCATTGCCATAATATTTCCCCTTCAGCCAAGGCTTAGGACAGGGTCTTCGCCTTTTCGATGGCTTCATCGATGGTGCCGACCATGTAAAAGGCCTGCTCGGGCAGGTTGTCATGCTCGCCTTCGACGATACTCTTGAAACCGGCAATAGTTTCTTTCAGGGTAACGTATTTGCCCGGAGCGCCGGTAAACACTTCAGCCACGAAGAAGGGCTGCGACAGGAAGCGCTGCAACTTACGTGCACGGGTCACGGACAGTTTGTCTTCTTCCGAAAGCTCGTCCATGCCGAGAATGGCGATGATGTCCTTCAGCTCCTTGTAACGTTGCAGAGTGCCCTGCACGGCACGGGCGACGTTGTAGTGCTCTTCGCCGATGACCAGCGGGTCCAGCTGGCGCGAAGTGGAATCCAGCGGATCCACGGCGGGGTAGATACCCAGCTCGGCGATCTGACGCGACAACACCAGGGTGGCGTCCAGGTGGGCGAAGGTGGTGGCGGGGGACGGATCGGTCAAGTCATCCGCGG
>JAJRVH010000223.1 GCA_021545625.1 Zetaproteobacteria bacterium | reverse complement strand
ATGGTTCATTATCAGCATCCGCTTGAGTGGTGTCGCCTGATTCTGGATGAGGAGAGTACCGTTCCATCTGCAGGCAAGACTGGAACCATTTCAATTCTGTTCTCGATGGAGAAGGTCTTTGAGGACTATGTGGCGGCCAAACTGCGGCAAGCGCTGCCCGGATATTGGGTGCGAGTCCAGTCTGCCGGCGAATATCTGGCGAAACATAATGGTGGAAATATCTTTGCAATGCGGCCCGATATTATGGTTGAAGATAAAAAACGAAACCGAATTTGTATTGCCGATACGAAATGGAAACTGCTTAATCAAAGGGATAGGGAAAACAAATATGGCATTTCGCAGGGGGATATGTATCAATTGTTTGCCTATGCTAGGAAATACGATTGCAAACAGGTTCTATTAATATATCCACACCGAGATGGCTACTTTGACAAAGCATTGCAGCAGTTTGATTTTGAAGACGGATATTGTCTCGATGTAGTTCCCTTCAATGTTTTAGAGAATGATGATCCCTGCTCGCCAATAACAGACCTGTTAAACAAATCTACTGGAGTTGCATGCGACACCAAGTGACGCACAATCTGCCAGACTCAATGCGCAAGATTTAATGGGGTTATCACGAGCAGTCGGGAGGGACAATGAAAATCAGATTCGGAATGGAGCTGGATTCGGGATGCTGGCCGGAGATTGAGAATGGCCGCGAAGCGGCTGTTGGCGAGGTCGCCCTGGGGCCGATGGGACTGCTCGGGGTGCTGGAAACGGCGTTTGGCATGGCTGCGCCTGCCGTTCCGGAAGCGCTGCGTATCCGGCAATATATGGAGCGCATTCGGGCGCTACCGGATGGCGGCCGTTTCTATTCCCGGTCCTTTGCCTTCGATGCCTGGTCATCTGCGCGCGAGTTGCTGGAATGGCGTGATGAACTGGTCATGCATGGCTGGAATGGCGAGGCGGCGGGTGCGCCTGAGCGCATAGCCGCGCTGGCTGAAATCGAACAGGGCAATGCGCCTCCGGGGGCGGCTGATCGTTTCCAGGCAGTGCTGCGCCACCTGCGCTCCATGTCAGATGCAGAAGCTGCCTGTGTCCCGATCCGCAGCATCACGCTGCTGGAGGCGCTGGATCTGTTGCCAGCGCCCTGGCGGGCTCTGATACAGGCATTGCAGGGGGCAGGCGTTGCGCTGGCAGATGCCGCGTGCGATGTCGCGCAGCCGGATGAGATTGTATTGCTGGAGTCGGATCGGGAGTGGCCGCTGGCGCAGGCCGTGGCGGCCAGAGTGGCGAGCGCTGACGATGCAGAGCAGATCGTGCTGCTGACACAACAGGACACGACCCTGCTCGATCAGGCGCTGCATCGGGCGGGAGCCCCGGCAACAGGGCAGGTGGCGGGCAGTGCGCAGCTGGGCCTGTTCCAGCTGCTGCCGCTGGTGCTGGAGAATATCTGGTCGCCGGTTCGCATCGATCGACTGATGGAACTGTTGTCGGTGCAGTGTTCGCCCGTGCCCGCTTTTGCGGCGCGCAGGCTGATCCGTGCACTGTCCAAATCGCCCGGTCTTGATGGAGAACCGTGGCGGCAGGCGCTTTCTGAAATCGCAACGGATAAAGCCCGGTTTCTGATCAGGGACGGCATGGATGAGGAACAGGCAGCATCGGCGGCGAAGGCTTTTGCCGATGAGCTGGATCACTGGCTGAGGCTGGATCGAATATCCGCCGAAGAGGAGGCACCGTGCGGAGTGATGATTCGGGTCGTACAGCGGCTGAGCCGGCATCTGGCAGTCCAGGCGTCGCAAATCCCCGCGGCGGCCGTAGCAATGGGGCACTGCCGGGACATGGTGACGATCCTTGAAACGCTGGACCGGATCAGCAAGCCGCTGCTGGAGCGGATAGTCGATGATGTGATCGGTCCCGGCCGTTCTGCAGACAACAGGCGCGAGGCTTCCGCCTGGGGAGTGATTGGCGATCCGGCGCAGCTGGCTGCTCCGGTTGATACGCTGATCTGGTGGGGGTTTACCGATCCTTCATCGCCTGCTGCCGCTGTCTGGGATGAGGCGGAGCGCCGCTGGCTGGCTGATCATGGCGTGATGCTGGACGAAAAAGATACCGCTCGCAGACGGGAGCGGAACAGCTGGCTTTCGATTCCGGGGCGGTGCAAACGATTGCTGCTTTGCCGGCCGCGCGAGCTGTCGGGTAATGCCACGGCGCTGCACCCGTTATGGTTCGAGATCGAGGCGGAGGAATGCTTGCGGGAGAGCTGTAGCCACCTTGATGCGCTGGAGCTCTTTACCGGTACCACTGCCACGCTGATGGGACAGTCGATTGGCATGAAGCCGGTCGAGCCCCGTGCCGATACCGTAGTATCGCCGATCAAGCGTTTTGACCCTCTGCCCGATTTTCGTCCGGAGAAACTCTCTCCCTCGGCGCTGGGCATCCTGTTTGGCTGTCCGTTCAAATGGCTGCTGGAACAGAAGGGGGTGGCAGGCTCGGACATGATGTGCGTGCCGGACCGGCGCACGATGATCGGCTTGCTGGCGCATCAGGTGCTCGAGGACGTGTTTGCCTCCGGCAGCGTGCCAGGGCCGGAGGAAGCAGCAAACAGCGCGCAAGAGAGCTATCAGCGACGCGTACCTGAAATGGCGGCGGATCTGTTGCTGCCGGAGAACCGCTCCGACTATGCGGAGACGCACGCGCGCATTGCCGAGGCGGCAGCCGATGTTGCGCGGCGTTTTGCCGACGCAGGCTTTGTACGGCTGGAGTGCGAGACGTGGATTCGCACCACGCTGGATGGCATCCCGGTCCATAGCCGGGCCGATGTGATTGCATTCGATGCGGAAGGTCGGCCACATGTGATCGATTTCAAATATTCGTACAGCAATTTTTATCGTAAAAAGATCGAGAAGGGCAGGGACGTGCAGCTGATTACCTATGCGCGCATGCTGGGTAAACGCCAGAGCCCTGTGGCCTACTATCTGATTCCGAAACGGGAGATGGTGACAATGTTCCCGACATTTGCGGCCGATGTGGTGGAGACGGATGTGTCGATCGAAGATGGCTGGCAGCGGGTCAGAAAAAGCGCGGCTTCAGCCCTGGCGCAGATTCGCTCCGGCGAGGTACTTGCCGCCGGCATGCTGGATGAGGCCGAACGCAAGGCGCGCGAGGATGCGTGCGAACAGAATGGAGAGGTCTATCTGGAGGCGCCATGCGATTTCTGCGATTTTTCAACGCTCTGCGGTCTGAATGCGGAGGGGAATAAAGATGCATAATCTCAAGCTGATCAGCGCCAGCGCAGGATCCGGAAAAACCTATTCCCTGACCCGCATGGTACTTGACGAAGTCGCGTCCGGCACGGCACCCGATCGGATTATGGCGGTTACCTTCACCAACAAGGCGGCGGCCGAGCTGACCGAGCGCATTCGCCAGAAACTGGTTCAGCCGGACGAGGAGACGATCCGGGACAGGAACATCGACCCGATGGAAATGCGTTCGCAGGCCGCCTCGCTTTCCGATGCCTATATCGGTACGGTCAACAGTATCTGCGCGCGGCTGCTCAGGGAGTTTGCCTTTGAAGCCGGGCTGAGTCCGTCGATTGATATCCTGCCCGAAGAGGAGGCGGGTCGCCTGTTTCTGCTGGCGGTATCCCGTCAGATCGGCGAGTTCCATCCTCGGCTGGCTGGTCCCGCCCGCAGACTGGGTCGCGATGGCGGCGGCAGCGGATTCCAGCAGAGGCCGGACTGGAAAAAGGATGTGCAGAAAATTGTCGACCTGGCCCGCGCCAATGGCCTGAGTGCGAGCGATATTCATTCGATGGCAAAGGAATCGCTGGATGGACTGGTGGAAATGCTTGGCCGGCCAAGTAAAACAGTGTCCGATCAGGGGCTGCTCGATCATCTTGAACAGGCCCTGGGGTCCATCCAGAAGATCGATGATGCAACGGGTACGACTGCCAAGGCGATCACTTCGCTTCGTCGTTGCCACCACGCGGTCAGCCATGGTTACGCGCTCTGGTCGGACTGGAGTACGATGGCGGGGCTTTCCGCCGGCAAACGCAGCGGTGCAGACGCATGCCTCGATGAACTCCGCGATTATGCGCTCAGGGTTCAGCATCACCCGGATCTGCATCGGGATGTCGAAACCCTGATCGAAGGCGTGTTTGAATGCGCGGCCGATGCCATGGATGCGTTCGATGCCTATAAAGGCGCCAATGGCCTGATGGATTTCGTCGATCAGGAAAGCAAGGTGCTGGCACTGCTCGATCATCCGGCTGTTTGTCAGCGCCTCAGGGAGCGGATTGATCTGGTCATGGTCGATGAGTTTCAGGATACCAGCCCGATTCAGATGGCTCTGTTCGCCAAACTGGGCGGGCTGGTCAATCGTTCGGTCTGGGTTGGCGATCAGAAACAGGCGATCTACGGCTTCCGCGGTGCCGACCCGCAACTCATGGATGAGGTGATTGCCAGAGTGAACGATGATCAGCTGGATGTGCTGGAGCATTCATGGCGCTCGCGTCCCGAACTGGTCCGTTTCGCGAATACGCTGTTTGAGAAGGCGTTCGCAGGCCTGATTTCTCCTGAGCGCGTGCGCCTGACTCCGCAGCGGGTCGATCATCATGAGCAGGGCGGTGCACTCGGACTCTGGCATCTCCATGGTAGCAGAAAGGAACTGCGTTTTGCAGCGCTTGCCGAAGGCATAGGCAGGCTGCTGCGCGGAGCCGGGCTGTGGCGGGTTGAAGACCGTGAAACGGGTGAACTGCGCAGCCTGAAGGCGAATGACATTGCGGTATTATGCCGTACCAATGGCCATTGCGCCGAAGTGGCTGAGGCGCTTGGGAGGCACGGAATCCCGGCCTCGTATGGGCGGGGAAGCCTCTTTGCATCGCCGGTATGCGTCGTCGCGCTTGCCGGCATGCGACTGCTGCTGGATTGCGATGACAGACTGGCCCTGACGGAACTGGCGCGTTATCTGCCTGGACATACATCCGCTTCCGGCTGGCTGAATACACTGGTGCACGATCCGGATGCCGCT